>NZ_BAAJYS010000064.1:0-17429 GCF_057543315.1 Acidovorax sp. KPB24-07 | reverse complement strand
CATCGTGCTCGTGCTGGCCCTGGTGGCCGCGCTGCTCGCCCCCTGGATCAGCCCGCACGACCCCTATGCGCAGGATGTGACCCAGCGCCTCATTCCGCCCGTCTGGCATGCCAAGGGCAGCTGGGAGCACGTGCTGGGCACCGACAAGCTCGGCCGCGACTACCTGAGCCGCCTCATCTACGGCGCCCGCGTGTCGCTGCTGATCGGTGTGGTCACGGCGCTCATCGCCGGGGCCATCGGTACCACGCTGGGCGTGCTGGCCGGCTACTTCGGCGGCCGGGTGGATGCGGTCATCAGCTACATCATCACCACGCGCCTGGCCATGCCGGTGGTGCTGGTGGCGCTGGCCATGGCCTCGCTCGTGGGCGGCTCGCTGCAGGTGGTGATCGTGCTGCTGGGCCTGCTGCTGTGGGACCGCTTCGCCATCGTGACCCGCTCGGCCACGCAGCAGCTGCGCGATGCCGAGTTCATCGCGGCGGCCAAGGCGCTGGGTGCATCCACGCCGTACATCCTGGTGCGCGAGCTGCTGCCCAACCTGATGAGCGCGCTCACCGTGGTCGCCACACTGGAGATGGCACACGCCATCCTGCTCGAATCGACCCTCTCGTTCCTGGGCCTGGGCGTGCAGCCGCCCACGCCGTCGTGGGGCCTGATGGTGGCCGAGGGCAAGGCCTACATGTTCTTCCAGCCCTGGGTGATCCTGATCCCCGGCGTGGTGCTGGCCGTGCTGGTGCTGGCCATCAACCTGGTGGGCGACGGCATCCGCGATCTCACGGCCCCCGATGGCCGGAACTGAAAGGCAAAGACCCATGACCACCCCTTTGCTGGACGTGAAGAACCTGCGCGTGGACCTGCCCACCGAGCGCGGCATGCTGCACGCGGTGCGCGGCATCGACTTCCATGTGAACCGCGGCGAACTGCTCTGCCTGGTGGGCGAATCGGGCTGCGGCAAGTCGATGACCTCGCTCGCGCTCATGGGCCTGCTGCCGCGCAAGGCGGTGCGCACGGCCGACCACATCCGCTTCGACGGTGCCGAGCTGCAGGGCCTGCCCGAGCGCGCCATGGCGGCGCTGCGCGGCGCCCGCATGGCGATGATCTTCCAGGAGCCGATGACCTCGCTCAACCCGTCGTACACGCTGGGCGACCAGCTGTGCGAGGCGCTGCGCGCGCACCGCAAGGTGAGCATGGCCCAGGCGCGCGAGCGGGCCGTGTACCTGCTGGAGCGGGCGGGCGTGCCGCAGGCGCCCGAGCGCCTGCGCCAGTACCCGCACCAGCTCTCGGGCGGCCTGCGCCAGCGCGTGATGATCGCCATGGCGCTGATGTGCGAGCCCGACCTCATCATTGCCGACGAGCCCACGACCGCGCTGGACGTGACCATCCAGGCGCAGATCCTGCGGCTGCTGCGCGAGCTGCAGCAGGAGTTCGGCACGGCCGTGGTCTTCATCACCCACGATCTGGGCGTGGTGGCGCGTATCGCCGACCGCGTGGCGGTGATGTATGCGGGCGAGGTGATCGAGACCGCGCCGGTGGGCGAGTTGTTCGCGCGGCCCACGCACCCCTACACGCAGGGCCTGCTCAACTGCATTCCCGTGCGCGGCAAGACGCTGCCGGGCAGCCGGCTGCAGGCCATTCCCGGCGTGGTGCCCAGCCTGGTCGGCACTGTCCAGGGCTGCGCTTTTTCCAACCGCTGCGCGCACGCGCAACCGGCCTGCGCGCATACGCCGCCCTATGTGGCGGTGGATGCCCACCACGCGGTCCGCTGCGTGCAGGCCCATCCCCTGGCGGAGGCCGCATGACCCCCAAACCCCTACCCCCGGCACCCGGCAGCGACATCGCGCTGGAGCTGTGCGCGCTGCACCGCAGCTTCCGCCTGAAGCGCGGACTGTTCCGCGCGCCCGGCGAGATCCACGCGGTGAATGACGTCTCGCTGCGCGTTCGCAAGGGCGAAACGCTGGGCCTGGTCGGCGAATCCGGCTGCGGCAAGAGCACGCTCGCCAAGATGCTGCTGGGCCTGCTGCCGCCCAGCTCGGGCAGCGTGCTGGTCGATGGCAAGGAGATCGATCCGCGTCAGCGCCGCGCGCTGGCGCGGCGCATCCAGCCCATCTTCCAGGACCCGTACTCGTCGCTCAAACCGCGCCGCACCGTGGCCGACATCGTCGGCGTGCCGATGCGGCTGCACCAGGTGGGCACGGCCGTGGAGCAGCGCCGGCGCGTGCGCGAGATGCTCGATCTGGTCGGCATGCCCGAGCGCACCCATGCGCAGTACCCCAACCAGCTGTCGGGCGGGCAGCGCCAGCGCGTGGCCATCGCGCGGGCGCTGGTGCTGCGGCCCGACATCCTGATCTGCGACGAACCGACCTCGGCGCTCGACGTGTCGGTGCAGGCGCAGATCCTGAACCTGCTGCTCGACCTCAAGGCCGAGTTCGGCCTGACCTACCTGTTCATCAGCCACGACCTGGGCGTGGTCGAGCACCTGGTGGACCGCGTGGCCGTGATGTACCGCGGCGCCATCGTGGAACTGGGCACGCGCGAGCAGATCTTCGCCCGGCCCGAACACGCCTACACCCGCCGGCTGCTGGCCTCCGCGCTCACGCCCGAGCCGGGCCTGGGCATTCCCGACATCGAGCGTGCGGCCGTGGCCTGAGCGGCCATACGCACCTTCCATTCACTCCACCCACCCCACCCGAGGACCTTTTCCATGAGCCGTGACCAAGCCATTGCCCAGACGCTGGCCTGCTTCGATGACGGGCGCTTTCAGCAGACGCTGGCGCGCCGGGTCGCCTTCCGCACCGAAAGCCAGGACGCCGCCAGCGGCCCCATCCTGCACGCCTACCTGACCGAGGAAATGGTGCCGCAGCTGCAGGCGCAGGGCTTTGCCTGCCGTGTGGTGGACAACCCGGTGCCGGGCAAGAGCCCCTTCCTGCTGGCCGAGCGCGCCGAGGAGGGCGCGGCCTTCACGCTGCTGACCTACGGCCATGGCGACGTGGTGCGCGGCTACGACGCGCAATGGCGCGCGGGCCTCAAACCGTGGGATATCGTGGTGGAGGGCAACCGCTGGTATGGCCGCGGCACGGCCGACAACAAGGGCCAGCACACCATCAACCTCACCGCGCTGGAGCAGGTGCTGGCGGTGCGGGGCGGCCGCCTGGGCTACAACGTCAAGATCATCCTGGAGATGGGCGAGGAGGACGGCTCGCCGGGCCTGAACGCGGTGTGCGCGAACGAGCGCGATGCGCTCGCGGCCGACCTGTTCATCGCCTCCGACGGGCCCCGGGTGTCCGCCTCGCGCGCCACCCTGTTCCTGGGCTCGCGCGGCGTCTTCAATTTCGACCTGCACGTGAAGCTGCGCGACGGTGGTCACCACTCGGGCAACTGGGGCGGCCTGCTGCGCAACCCGGGCATCCGGCTGGCGCATGCCATCGCCAGCCTGGTGGATGAGCGCGGCCGCATCCAGGTGCCAGGCCTGCGCCCCACCGAGCTGCCCGCCAGCGTGCGCGAGGCGCTGCGCGACATCGACGTGGGCGGTGGCCCGGACGACCCCGAGATCGACCCGGACTGGGGCGAGCCCGGCCTGACCCCGTCCGAGCGCGTGATCGGCTGGAACAGCCTGGAGGTGCTGGCCTTCACCACCGGCAACCCGGCCATGCCGGTGCATGCCATTCCCGCCGAGGCGCGCGCGCACTGCCACATGCGCTACGTGGTGGGCTCCGACCCCACGGCGTTCCTGGACCACATCCGCGAGCACCTGCGGGCCCGCGGCTTCACCGACGTGGAAGTGCGTGGCACCGACGTGCACATGGCCGCCACCCGGCTGGACCCGGACGACGCCTGGGTGCGCTGGGGCCTGGCCTCCATCGAGCGCTCCACCGGCCAGCGGCCGGCGCTGCTGCCCAACCTGGGCGGCTCGCTGCCCAACGACGTGTTCTCCGAAACGCTGGGCCTGCCCACGCTGTGGGTGCCGCACTCGTATCCGGCGTGCTCGCAGCACGCGCCCAACGAGCACATCCTGGCGGACGTCACGCGCGAATCGCTGCAGATCATGGCCGGCCTGTTCTGGGATCTGGCGGAGCAGGGGCCCGGGGTACACCAGGAGCGCGCGGCGGCTTGAAGGTCCCCCGAGGGGCTGCGCGTCCCGGCGGCCATCGCTAAGATTCACGGCTTTGGACCACCGGCCTTCCGGCCTTGAGACACCCATGTGCGCAGCCGAACTCATTCCCCTTCCCGAAGGCGTCCAGCGCGTCGCCGCCACGCTGCAATCGCTGGGCCATCCGCACATGCCGCGCATGCTCGACGACGCGGCGCGCACCGCCCAACAGGCGGCCGACGGCCTGGGCATCCTGGTCGGCCAGGTGGCCAAGAGCATCATCTTCCGGCGCAAGAGCGACGATGCGGCCGTGCTGGTCGTCACCTCGGGAGACCGGCGCGTGGATGAGAAGAAGGTCGAGGCCCACGTCGGCAAGATCGGCCGGGCCGATGCCGAGTTCGTCAAGGCGCGCACGGGCTTCTCGATCGGCGGGGTGTCCCCCGTGGGCCACGCCACGCCGCCGGTCACGCTGATCGACCGCGAGCTGTTCCGCTTCGAGGAGATCTGGGCCGCGGCCGGCCACCCGCACAGCGTGTTCGCGCTGCGCCCGCAGGATCTGGAAAAGCTCACCAGCGCGCCGGTGGTCGATGTGGTGCAAGTGCCGACCGAATCATGAGTGATATTGAATCAATAGCTAACCGCGCAATGCTGTTGAGCGCGGGAGGCTATTTCGACGAGGCCCGCACGGACGGCGTGCCCTCGCCGTGCATCTCGGTGTGCCGCCTGTCCGCCGATGGCGCCTCCTGCGACGGCTGCTTTCGCACGCTGGACGAGATCCGCGCATGGTCGGGCGCGGATGATGCTGAACGCCGCGCGATCTGGGCTCGCCTCGCGCAGCGCGCGGGTTTCGAGTTTCCCCCGCCATCCCCTTTCCCGGACCTGCCGTGAAGCACATCACCTTCTACCTGGACTTCGTCTCGCCCTATGCCTGGCTGGCGTTCGAGCAGTTGCCGAAGGCCCTGGAAGGACTGAGCTACAGCGTCGAGTACCGCCCCGTGCTGCTGGGCGCGCTGCTGCAGCGCCACGGCAACCCCGGCCCGGCGGGCATTCCGGCCAAGCGGCTGTGGACCTACCGCCATGCCGAATGGCTGGGCCATTCGCTCGGCACGGGCCTGGCCATGCCGGCCCAGCACCCGTTCAACCCATTGCCGCTGCTGCGCCAGTCGCTGGCCTGCAGCGAGGACGGCGCCATCAACCGTTTCGTGGCTGGCACGGTGCTGCGCCACGTGTGGCTGGGCGGGCACGATGCCAACGACCCCGCGCGGCTGCAGGCGCTGGCCGAGGCACTCACGCAGCAGGTGCGCCCGGATCCCGCAGGCGCCACCGCCAAGGCCCTGCTGCGCGCCAACACCGACGCGGCGGCGCAGCGTGGTGTGTTCGGCGTGCCGGCGTTCGAGGTGGAAGGCCGTCTGTTCTGGGGGCTGGACAGCCTGCCCATGCTGCGGGCCTGCCTGAGCGGCGATCCCTGGTTCGAAGGTCCCGCGTGGGGCCGTGCCGAGGCGCTGCCCTCCAGCTTGCCGCCAGCCGCCGCCTGATCCCGCCGGACCCGGCGGCAAGCGCCAAGCTGACTCACGCTATTGCGCTGACGCGGCTGATTTCCCTGGCGTTCCCGTCCTTTCAGGGTTAGTCCTCGGCAGGGTTTTCCCGCGGCGCGGCGGTGCGTCGTGGTGGCCTCCGTGGCCCGTTCGATGGGCTGCACCGCTGTTTTACCCCCGATTTACCGCATCGAGAAATGCGGATACAGGGTTGGCCCGGAGTTTGTCAGTTGGCAGTCAGTCCAGGGTGCTGGCAAGCCAACGGCGCTTGTCAGTGTTTGGTCAGATGCACGTCCGATATTGCGACCCAGGCTGCGACGAGTGCCCGGAAACCCCATCGCACCGTGCATTTCCGCATCCATCCGACCACCAATGGAGACAAGCACCATGGCTACCAATGTTGCATCCCGGCCCATGTCGCCGGAAGAGAGAAAAGTCATCTTCGCCTCGTCGCTGGGCACCGTGTTCGAGTGGTATGACTTCTACCTGTACGGCTCGCTTGCGGCCATTATCGCCAAGCAGTTCTTCAGCGGCCTGGATGCGGGCTCGGCCTTCATCTTCGCGCTGCTGGCCTTCGCGGCCGGGTTCATCGTGCGGCCTTTCGGCGCACTGGTGTTCGGCCGCCTGGGCGACATGATCGGGCGCAAGTACACCTTTCTCGTCACCATCCTGATCATGGGCCTGTCCACGTTCATCGTGGGCATCCTGCCGACCTACGCCAGCATCGGCGTGGCCGCGCCGGTGATCCTGATCGCGTTGCGCATGCTGCAGGGCCTGGCCCTCGGTGGCGAGTACGGCGGGGCCGCCACCTATGTGGCCGAGCACGCGCCCCAGGGCAAGCGCGGCGCCTACACCTCGTGGATCCAGACCACCGCCACGCTGGGCCTGTTCCTGTCGCTGCTGGTCATTCTGGGCACCCGCACCGTGATGGGCGAGCAGCAGTTCGGTGATTGGGGCTGGCGCATTCCGTTCCTGGTGTCCATCCTGCTGCTGGGCATTTCGGTGTGGATCCGGTTGTCGCTGTCGGAATCGCCCGCCTTCCAGAAGATGAAGGCCGAAGGCAAGACCTCCAAGGCGCCTTTGTCGGAGTCGTTCGGCGAGTGGAAGAACCTCAAGATCGTGATCCTCGCGCTGATCGGCCTGACCGCCGGCCAGGCCGTGGTCTGGTACACGGGGCAGTTCTATGCGCTGTTCTTCCTCACGCAGCAGCTGAAGGTGGACGCCGTCACGGCCAACCTGATGATCGCTGCCGCGCTGCTGATCGGCACACCGTTTTTCATCGTTTTCGGTTCGCTGTCGGACAAGATCGGCCGCAAGCCCATCATCATGCTGGGCTGCGTGCTCGCCGTGCTGACGTACTTCCCGGTGTTCAAGGCACTGACCGAAGCGGCCAATCCCGACCTCGCCGCCGCGCAGGCCAAGAACAAGGTGGTGATCGTTGCCGATCCTGCCGAGTGCTCGTTCCAGTTCAACCCCACGGGCACGTCCAAGTTCACGAGTTCGTGCGACATCGCCAAACAGGTGCTGGCCGCCGGTTCGGTGAGTTATGACAATGAAGTCGCGCCAGCCGGCACGCCTGCCGTGATCAAGATTGGCGCCACCACCATCGCGAGCTACAGCGCCAAGGGCCTGCCCGCCGACCAGGTCAAGGCCAAGGATGCGGAGTTCAAGAAAACGGTGGCCGACACGCTCAAGGCCGATGGCTACCCCACGAAGGCCGACCCCGCCAAGATGAACAAGGGGATGATGGTCGCCCTGCTGACCTACCTCGTGCTGCTGGTGACCATGGTGTACGGCCCCATCGCCGCCATGCTGGTGGAAATGTTCCCCACCCGCATCCGCTACACATCGATGAGCCTGCCCTACCACATCGGCAATGGCTGGTTCGGTGGCCTGCTGCCCACCACCTCGTTCGCCATCGTGGCGCAGACCGGCAACATGTACAACGGCCTGTGGTACCCCATCATCATCGCGGGCGCCACGGCGGTGATCGGCACGCTGTTCATCCGCGAAACCAAGGACGTGGACATCTACGCCAACGACTGATGGAACCGCGCGGGCGCCCGGGAATCCGGGGCCCGCAGCATGGAAAAGGGCTGCATGTGTTGGCAAAAAACGCCAAAGTGTGGTGGCGATGCATCAAGGCTGTTATGAAAATGACTTTTGGGGGTGGTATTGAGGCGCCACCCCCTAGAATTTCGTAAGTAGTTGCACCAACGCCCGGCGGCCACCCGCTCTGCAGTGCCTACCACACCATCTGACGGATAAAAGCATTCAAGGAAATCACATGCAAAAGACGAATCGTTTGGCACTGGCTGTGCTGGCTCTCCTGGGTAGCACCGCTGCCTTCGCCCAAAGCAGCGTCACGCTGTATGGCCGTGTGAACACCACGGTGGAACGCCAAGAAGTGGGCGACACCAAGACCACCGGTCTGTTCAACAACGCTTCGCGTTTCGGCTTCAAGGGCGTGGAAGACCTCGGCGGTGGCCTGAAGGCTGGCTTCCAACTGGAAAGCGGCTTCGCTTCCGACACCGGTTCTTCCGATGCACGTGGCTTCTTCGCCCGTCAAAGCGAAGTGAACCTGTCGGGTGGTTTCGGCGCCCTGCGCCTGGGCCGCTTCACGGCTGAGTCCTACTACGCCACGGCCGACTACGTCAGCCTGCACAACCACGACACCGGTTCGTCGTCCGATGCGTTCTACGCCTACGTGATGCCCGATGCCAACAAGATTTCCTACCGCACGCCCGATTTCGGCGGCCTGACCGTCGAAGGCGCCGTGGCGCTGCACGAGCAAGCTGTCGGCGTGAAGAATGCCTATGACCTGGCTGCCAACTACAACCTGGGCGCTCTGGCCCTGGGCGCTGGCTACAGCAAGCAAGGCGACGTGAACCAGTTCGCACTGCGCGGCCTGTACACGATGGGTTCGTTCATGTTCGGCGGTTACTACCAACGTGACGAAGACGCATACGTCCTGAATGGCGGCAAGCGCAACACGTTCCGTCTGTCGGGTGCCTACCTGATGGGCGCTTCTGAATTCCACGTGAACGTGGGCCGTGCCGGCAAGTACAAGAACGTGGCTGACAGCGCCGCTACGCAATACACGCTGGGCTACAACTACAACCTGAGCAAGCGCACCAAGGTGTACGGCTACTACACGAAGGTGAACAACAGCCGCAACGCCGCTTACATGACGGGCATCGCCGGCGCTGACTTCAGCTCCGTGGCCGTGGGCGTTCGCCACGCATTCTGATGGTTGACGCGGGTCGGCGGCCCCGGCTGCCAACCCGTGTTCCAGACGATCCGAGCCTCACATCCCGAAAGGGGTGTGGGGCTTTTTTTCAGCCGTTCGTTTCACTAAAAAGGAGATAGGTATGTGGAAAATTGTCGTGGGCTTCGTTCTGTTCGCAGCGCTGTCGCTCTTCGTCATCATGAAAGCCGGAGACAAAGTGGACATGAGCGGTGAAAAGCACGGGGCCGATGCCGTGCATGTGCCTGAAACGGCGGCCCCCGCAGCCAGCAGCCCCGCATCGGCGCCCGCGGTGCCCGCCTCGGGAGCCAGCAGCGCTTCCTGAAAACAGGCGGCTGCCCGATGCAGACGTGAAGAAGCCCGCTGATGCGGGCTTTTTTGCCGAGCGCAGACGGTCGGGCGGGCGAAAGCGAGGTTTTCAGCCCCTCAGCGGCGGAATTTCCCGTCCGCGCCGAGGATGGACAGTTCGGCAAAGTCCAGCCCGGTGTGGTCGTCGGGGCCGTAGCTCACCTCCAGGCCGCCCAGATCGACTTTCTGCAAGCCTTCCAGCGCGGCATGGATCCGCTCCCGGGTGGGCTTGGGGCCGGCGCGGCGCAGGCCTTCGACCAGCACCTTGGCGGCCGCGAAACCTTCCAGCATGGCGGGGCTGACTTCCTTGCCCCGGCTCTTGGCGAGGCCCTGCGCTTCGCTCACGAGCGGCACGTTCACGGCGCGCTCATTGGGGAACACCTGGGTGACGATCACACCGCGGGCGTTGGCTCCCAGGCTTTTGGCGAAACCCGCGGAGGCATTGTTGGACAGCGTGGCCACCTGGGCCGTGGATCCTGCGGCGCGCAGGGCCGCGTAGCCTTCGGCCACGGCGGTGCTGGAGGCGATCATCAGCACGGCCTGGGCCTGCGACTGCGCGATCTTGGGCACGAGGGCTCCGAAATCGGGCTTGGTGCGGTCGATTTTCTCCAGCAGCACGGCTTTGAGCTTGGCGGTGTCCAGCCCCTTTTGCGCGCCGACCAGGCCGTCCGCGCCGAAGCTGTCGTCCGCATGGACCACGGCGATCTTGGTGATGCCGGTGGATGCCAGGTGCGCGATGGCCTTCTCGGCTTCGCGCTGGTAGGGCGCCCGCACGTTGAAGACGTTCCGGCGCACGGGCCGGTGCAGCACCATGGCACCGGTGGAGGGGCCGACCAGCGCCACGCCGTATTTGTCCAACAGCGGGATGACGGCCTCGGTGGGCGGCGTGCCGCGCGTGAGAAAGAGAGCGGAGACGTTCTGCTCTTCGATCAGCTTGCGGGCATTGGCCGCGGCCAGTTGGGGGTCGAGCTTATCGTCCAGCGAGATGAGCTGGATTTTCTGCCCGTGGATGCCACCCCGCGCATTGATGGCGTCCAGGTACAGCTTGGCGCCGTCGGTGGTTTCCTGCACCCCTGCGGCCACCGTGCCGGAAAAACCGGCAGTCTGTCCGATGAGGATCTGCGCCTGCGCGGCCGACAGCAGCGCCGTCAAGGCCACGCCCGCGCTGATTTTCTGGAGGGTTCTCATAGCTCTCTGGTCAAAGGATGGAGGGGCGTGCCGGACTCGCTCCGGCCCCGGCATGTCCGGCGATAGCGCTTCTCAGGAAAGAACGTAACCCAAAGGTACGAGGATCGTGCCGAGGCGATGGCCGCGGCTTCCCTCATATCCCCCGGATGGGCCGGGCCACTGCGGCCGCCCGGGCATGCTGCCCGGGCCTTCAGCGGCGGAATTTTCCGTCGGTTCCGATGATAGACAGGTCGGCGAAGTCCAGGCCGGTGTGGTCCTCGGGGCTGTAGCTGACCTCCAGCCCGCCCAGGTCGAACTTCTGCAGCCCTTCCAGGGCCGCCTGGATGCGGTCGCGGGAGGGCTTGGGGCCGGCGCGGCGCAGGCCTTCGACCAGGACCTTCGCGGCGGCATAGCCTTCCAGCATGGCGGGGCTGATTTCCTTGCCCTGGGCCTTGGCAAGGTCCTGCGCCTCGCGCACCAGGGGGAAGTTCATGGCCCGTTCGTTGGGGAACACCTGGGTGACGATCACACCGCGGGCGTTGGCGCCCAGGCTTTTGGCAAAGCCGGCGGAGGCGTTGTTGGACAGCGTGACCATCTGCGCGCCCGATCCGGCGGCGCGAAATGCCGCATAGCCTTCGGCCACGGCGGTGCCCGAGGCGATCATCAGCACGGCCTGGGCCTGCGACTGCACGATCTTGGGTGCGATGGGGGCGAAGTCCGGCTTGGAGCGGTCGAACTTTTCCTGCAGCACGGCCTTGAGCTTGGCGGCTTCCAGCCCCTTTTGCGCGCCGACCATGCCGTCGGCCCCGAAGCTGTCGTCCGCCTGCACCACGGCGATCCGGGTGATGCCCATGGAGACCAGGTGGGAGATCGCCTTTTCGGCTTCGCGCTGGTAAGTGGCGCGCACGTTGAAGACGTTCTTGCGCACCGGCTTGTGCAGCACCATGGCGCCGGTGGAGGGGCCGACCAGGGCCACGCCGTGCTTGTCCAGCAGCGGAATGATGGCCTCGGTGTGGGGCGTGCCGCGCGTGAGGAAGAGGGCGGAGACGTTCTGCTCCTCGATCAGCTTGCGGGCATTGGCGACGGACAGTTGCGGATCGAACTTGTCGTCCAGCGAGACCAGCTCCACCTTCTGCCCGTGGACCCCGCCCCGGCCGTTGACGGCGTCCAGGTACAGCTTGGCGCCCTCGGTCGTCTCCTGCACGCCCGAGGCCACCGCGCCCGAGAATCCGGCGGTCTGGCCGATGAGAATCTGTGCCTGGGCCGCCGACAGCAAGGCGGCCAGGACCAGTGCGGCGCCGGTGTTGCGCATGAATGCCATGGTGTGTCTCCAATCCGTGAGGGGTTGCCGAGGAAAGCCCTCTGCCTGGGCGCCACCTTGCCGAAGTTGGCGATTCGTGACAATAGGTAACACCCTGGGTCGAAGGCCTTTTCCATGCCGCGGGCGGTTGCCAACCGCGGCCTTGCCCCGATATGGGAAATCGCCCTACCTTCCGCGCGCGGAAGCCGTCCCTAGAATGCTCCGCCTCCCCTACCCGAAAGACCCCCGATGACCCAGGGATTGATCCGCATCCACGGTGCACGCCAGCACAACCTCAAAAACCTCGATCTGGACATCCGCACGGGTGAGTTGACGGTGGTGACGGGCCCCAGCGGTTCGGGCAAATCCAGCCTGGTGTTCGACACCCTCTACGCCGAGGGCCAGCGCCGCTACGTGGAAACCTTCAGCGCCTACGCGCGCCAGTTCCTCGACCGCATGGACAAGCCCGCCGTGGACAAGGTGGAGGGCGTGCCGCCCGCCATCGCCATCGACCAGACCAACCCGGTGCGCTCCAGCCGCTCCACGGTCGGCACGATGACCGAGCTGAACGACCACCTGAAGCTGCTCTTCGCCCGCGCCGGCCAGCTGTTCGACCGGCAGACCGCGCAGCCGGTGCGCCACGATTCGCCCGAGACCATCTACGCCGAGCTGCAGCGCCGCTGCGCCGAGGCCGGCGACCCGCGCGTGGTGCTGACCTTCCCCGTCGAGCTGCCCGCCAACACCTCGCCCGAGCAGGTCGAGCAGTGGCTGTCCGCCAGCGGCTTCACCAAGGTCCAGGCCGAGCGCGAGGTCGCGACGCCCACCGGGCCCCGCAAGCTGCTCGATGTGGTGGCCGACCGGTTCCGCCTGGGCAATGCCGAGAAGGCGCGGGTGGTGGAGGCCATCGAGGTGGCGATCAAGCGCGGCACCGGGCGGCTGAACGTGTACCGGCTGGTGGACGACGGCGAGCCGGAACTGTGGCGCTTCTCCACTGGGCTGCACTGCCCCGACAGCGACCTGCGCTACAGCGAGCCGATTCCGTCGATGTTCTCGTTCAACTCCGCCGTGGGCGCGTGCGACACCTGCCGCGGCTTCGGCCGCGTGATCGGCGTGGACTACGGGCTCGTGATCCCCAACGAGAAGCTCACGCTGCGCGCAGGCGCGATCAAGACCATCCAGACGCCGGCGTGGAAGGAGGCGCAGGACGACCTCATGCGGCACGCCGAAACCGCCGGCATCCCGCGCGACACGCCCTGGTACAAGCTCACCGAGGACCAGAAGCAATGGGTCATCGGCGGCGCGCCCGGCTACAAGGACGGGCAGTGGAACAAGCAGTGGTACGGCATCAAGCGCTTCTTCGAGTACCTGGAGAGCAAGGCCTACAAGATGCACATCCGCGTGCTGCTGTCCAAGTACCGCAGCTATACGCCGTGCCCCACCTGCGGCGGCGCGCGCTTGAAGACCGAGAGCCTGCTGTGGCGCGTGGGCAGCAAGGAGGACGCCGACATCGCGATCGACCCGGCCCGCCGCTTCATGCCCCAGGGCGTGCAGTGGAGCCGCGCGCAGCTCGAAGCGCTGCCCGGCCTGTGCCTGCACGACCTGATGCTGCTGCCCATCGACCGGCTGCGGCGCTTCTTCGACCGCATGGAGCTGCCCGAGGGCGATGCCGCCGCGGGTGGCGACGCGCAGGCGCTCAAGCTGCTGCATGAAGAGATCACCACGCGCCTCAAATACCTGTGCGACGTGGGCATCGGCTACCTCACGCTGGACCGGCAAAGCCGCACGCTCAGCGGCGGCGAGGTGCAGCGCATCAACCTGACCACGGCGCTGGGCACCTCGCTGGTGAACACGCTGTTCGTGCTGGACGAGCCCAGCATCGGCCTGCACCCGCGCGACATGCACCGCATCACCGAGGCCATGCTGCGCCTGCGCGATGCGGGCAATACGCTGGTGGTGGTGGAGCACGACCCGGCCGTCATGCTGGCGGCCGACCGCGTGATCGACATGGGCCCCGGCCCGGGCGAGCGCGGCGGCTCCATCGTGTTCGACGGCACCACGGGCGAGCTGCGCCGCGCCGACACGCTCACCGGCCAGTACCTGGCCGGCACCAAGCAGATCGGCATGGGCTACCAGCGCCGCGTGACGGAGGCCACGCCGCGCCTGATCCTGGAAGGTGCGCGCGAGCACAACCTGCAGAACGTGTCGGTGGAGTTCCCGCTGCAGCGCCTGGTCACCGTGACCGGTGTGAGCGGCTCGGGCAAGTCGAGCCTGATCCAGGACGTGCTGGCCCCCGCGCTGCTGCGCCACTTCGGCAAGGCGACGGAGACGCCCGGCGCGCACGACCGCCTGCTGGGCGCGGACCACCTGGGCGAGGTCGTGTTCGTGGACCAGTCGCCCATCGGCAAGACCGCGCGCTCCAACCCGGTGAGCTACGTGGGCGCGTGGGACGCGATCCGCGAGCTGTTCGCCGTGGCGCCGCTGTCGCGCCAGCGCAGCTACACCGCGGCCAAGTTCAGCTTCAATTCGGGCGACGGGCGCTGCCCGACCTGCGGCGGCTCGGGGTTCGAGCATGTGGAGATGCAGTTCCTGTCGGACGTGTACCTGCGCTGCCCCGACTGCGACGGCAAGCGCTACCGGCCGGAGATCCTGGAGGTGACCATCGAGCGCGGTGGCCGCTCCTTCAACGTGGCCGACGTGCTCGACCTCACGGTGAGCGAGGCGGCCGCCCTGTTCGCTGCCGACCGCGACGTGATCCGCGCCCTGCAGCCCATCGTGGACGTGGGGCTGGAATACGTGAAGCTGGGCCAGCCCGTGCCCACGCTGTCGGGCGGCGAGGCCCAGCGCCTGAAGCTGGCCGGTTTCCTCGCGGAAGCGGCACGCGTGGAAAGCAAATCGCGCCAGCCGCTGGCGCGCAAGGGCACGCTGTTCCTGTTCGACGAGCCCACCACGGGCCTGCATTTCGACGACATCGCCAAGCTCATGCGGGCGCTGCGCAAGCTGCTGGACGCCGGGCATTCGCTGGTGGTGATCGAGCACAACCTGGACGTGATCCGTGCCAGCGACTGGCTCATCGACCTCGGCCCCGAGGGCGGCGACGGCGGCGGCCTGCTGGTGGCCGAGGGCACGCCCGAGGACGTGCGCCAGCACCCCACCTCGCACACGGGCGCCGCGCTGCGCGAGTACGAGCAGGCCCTGGGCGCGGGCGGCCACTCGGTGCACGAGAAGGCTGCGGTGCTACGAAAAGAGAAGCAGCGTGCCCTAGCGGAACATGCGCCGGCGGCCAAAAAACGCCATCGAAATCGTCAACGCCAAGGAGCACAACCTCAAGAACCTGAGCGTGGACATTCCGCGCGGCCAGTTCAACGTGATCACCGGTGTGTCGGGCTCGGGCAAGTCGACGCTGGCGTTCGACATTTTGTTCAACGAAGGGCAGCGCCGCTACCTCGAATCGCTGAACGCCTATGCGCGCTCCATCGTGCAGCCGGCGGGCCGGCCCGAGGTGGATGCGGTGTACGGCATTCCGCCCACGGTGGCGATCGAGCAGCGCCTGTCGCGCGGCGGGCGCAAGAGCACGGTGGGCACCACCACCGAGGTGTGGCATTTCCTGCGCCTGCTGTACGTCAAGCTGGGCGTGCAGCACTGCATCCACGACGGCGCCGCCGTGCAGCCGCAGACGCCCGACAGCATCGCCGCGCAGCTGCTGCGCCACTTCAAGGGCCAGCACATCGGCCTGCTGGCGCCGCTGGTGATGAACCGCAAGGGCGTCTACACCGAGCTGGCCGACTGGGCGCGCCCGCGCGGCTATACCCACCTGCGGGTGGACGGGCACTTCCTGCCCACCACGGGCTTTCCGCGCATCGACCGCTTCAAGGAGCACACCATCGAGCTGCCCGTGGCCAGCCTGGACGTGTCACCCGAGAACGAGGGGTTGCTGCGCTCGTCGCTGGCGCGCGCGCTGGAACTGGGCAAGGGCGTGGTCTACGTGCTGAGCCAGCTCGATGGCCTGAAGGACGCCATGGTGGCCGGCACCGCCACCGCGCACATCGGGGCGCTGCAGGCGTTCTCCACCAAGCGCGCCTGCCCCGTGTGCGCCACCAGCTATGCCGAGCTGGACCCGCGCCTGTTCTCCTACAACAGCAAGCACGGCTGGTGCCCGGACTGCGTGGGCACGGGCGTCAAGCTCACCCGCGAGCAGCGCAAGGTGTTCGACGACTCGGTGCAGGACGACAAGGAAAAGGGCCGTGAGCAGACCTTCGCCGAGCCCGAGGCCGAGGACGTGGCCGACGTGGCCTGCCCCACCTGCCAGGGCACGCGGCTGAACGCCACGGCCCGCGCCGTGCGCTTCGGCGAGAACGCCGCCGCCGGCCGTGCGGGCGTGGGCATCGCCGACATCGCCGCTCTGTCGGTCACCGACATCCGGCAGTGGATCGAGGCGCTGCAGCAGGGCGCGGCCTTGAGCCAGCGCGAGGCCGACATCGCGCGCGACCTGATCCCCGAGATCCAGAGCCGGCTCGAATTCCTGGAAGAGGTGGGCCTGGGCTACCTCACGCTGGACCGGGGCGCGCCCACGCTCTCGGGCGGAGAGGCGCAGCGCATCCGCCTGGCGGCGCAGCTGGGCAGCAACCTGCAGGGCGTGTGCTACGTGCTGGACGAGCCCACCATCGGGCTGCACGCGCGAGACAACCAGATCCTGCTGAACGCGCTGCACAAGCTGGGCGACAAGGGCAACACGCTGGTGGTGGTGGAGCACGACGAGGACACCATCCGCCGCGCCGACCACATCATCGACATCGGCCCGAGCGCCGGCAAGCGCGGCGGGCGCCTGGTGGCGCAGGGCAGCGTGGCCGACGTGCAGGCCGCCGAGGATTCGCAGACCGGCCGCTACCTGCTGCATGCCATGCGGCACCCGCTCAAAGCCCGTCGCCCGGTGGTGCCGCCCGTGCACATTGCCCGCTCGGACGCTGCTATTTTGATAGCTAACAAGGCAGAAAGTACTAGGGCATCCGGCCAAAAAGAGGCCGAAACTGCCGAGCCGGAGCACTGGCTGACCGTGCGCGGCGCGCACCTGCACAACCTGCAGCGCGTGACGGCCAGCGTGCCGCTGAACCGCCTGGTGGCCGTGACCGGCGTGAGCGGCTCGGGCAAATCGACCCTGGCGCGCGACGTGCTGCTGGCCAACGTGCAGGCCTGGGTGCAGCAGCGCTCCACCAAGGCCGGGCGCGATGCGATGGACGCCGGCAAGGCGCCGCCCCTCGTGGGCTGCAGCGGCCTGTCGGGCTTCGAGACGGTGGACCGCGTGCTGGAGGTGGACCAGACCCCCATCGGCAAGACGCCGCGCAGCTGCCCCGCCACGTACATCGGCTTCTGGGACACCATCCGCAAGCTGTTCGCCGAAACGCTGGAGGCCAAGGCGCGCGGCTATGCGGCCGGGCGGTTCAGCTTCAACACCGGCGAAGGGCGCTGCCCCAGCTGCGAAGGCCAGGGCATCCGCACCATCGCCATGAGCTTCCTGCCCGACGTGAAGGTGCCCTGCGAGACCTGCCACGGCGCGCGCTTCAACCCCGAGACGCTGGCCGTCACCTGGCGCGGCAAGAGCATCGGCGACGTGCTGCAGATGGAGGTGGACGAGGCGGTGGAGTTCTTCGCCAGCATGCCCGGCATCGCGCACCCCCTGCAACTGCTCAAGGACGTGGGCCTGGGCTACCTCACGCTGGGCCAGCCCAGCCCCACGCTGTCGGGCGGCGAGGC
>NZ_BAAJYS010000063.1:0-17442 GCF_057543315.1 Acidovorax sp. KPB24-07 | reverse complement strand
CCAGGCCAGCCTCGCGGCCTGCGCGCCTTCGGCGCTCACCCGCAGCGTGGCGGGGCCGGGCAGGTCCAGGCGCTCGCCGGCTGCCAGAAAATAGTCTTCCTCGCAGCCATCGCAGGTGACCCAGGCGCAGCCCTGCAGCACCTCCAGCACGGCGGACTGATGGGCCGGGCAGGCGAGGGTCTGCACGGGTGCGAGCGGCCGCAGGGTCCGGTGTGTGGCCGATGGGACGGCGGCGGCAGGCAAAGAGGGCCGGGCGGCCGGGGTGGGGTGCGTCAGGGAGTTCATGGGATCGACTGTGCTTGGGCGTGCCAGGGCGCACCAGCCACAGTCGCCCGCCATGTCGGCCAGTGCAGATGCGCCGCAGGGCCATCTGTGTGGTACCGGTTGGCACCCATCTGTACTGCTGCATCCATTGCTGGACAGTACAGAATCGCACGATGGACGCCGCCGACACCACGCCCCTTTATCTGCAGATCGCGGCGCAACTGGCCGAGCTGGTGCGCAACGGCACGCTGGCACGGGGCGAAAAACTGCCGTCGGTGCGCGAGCTGGCCCGCCAGCGGGCAGTGGCCCAGAGCACCGTGGTGCAGGCCTACCACTGGCTGGAGGATGCGCGCCTCATCACCTCGCGCCCGCGCTCGGGCTTCTTCGTCGCGGCGCGCCCCGCCAGCCTGCCCGAGCCGACCACGCCACGCCCGCTGCGCCGTGCGCGCGAGGTTTCGGTGGACTGGCTGGGCCAGCGCATCCTGGGGCGCGATCAGCCGGCCGACATGGTGTCGTACAGCAGCGGCACGCCCGGGCCCGAACTCTTCAACCCCGACCGGGTGCGGCGCGCGGTCACCCGCGCGGCGCAGCGCCACCGCCACCTGCTGTGCACCTATCCGTCCTCGTCCGGCCACGAGGAGGCGCGCCGCGCGCTCGCCCGCTATGCCGTGGGGCTGGGCTGCAGCCTCGACCCCGAGAACATCGTGATCACCGGGGGCTGCATGGACAGCATCGTGCTGTGCCTGCGGGCGGCCACGCGGCCCGGCGACATCGTGGCGCTGGAGTCGCCCACGCACTTCTCGTTTCTGGAGGTGCTGCAGGGGCTGCACCTGCGCGCGCTCGAAATCCCCACCCATCCGCGCCACGGCCTGTCGCTGGACGCGCTGCAGCTGGCGCTGGAGACGCAGCCCGTCAAGGCCGTGATGGTGGTGCCCACACTCAGCAACCCGCTGGGCAGCTGCATGCCGCAGGCCGAGCGGCGGCGCCTGGCGCACATGGCCGCGCGCCACGGCATGGCCGTGATCGAGGACGCGATCTACAACGACCTCGTGGAAGTGGACGAGCTGCGCCGCACGGTCAAGTCGTACGACACCACCGGCCACGTCATGCTGTGCGATTCGTTTTCCAAGACCCTGGCGCCGGGCCTGCGCCTGGGCTGGGTGGAGGCGGGCCGCTGGAGCCAGGCGATGCGCGCCATCAAGGACCTGCAGGCCGGCGGGCAGTCGGCGGTGCTGGAATTGGCGCTCGCCGACCTCATCACGCAGGCCGGCCATGCGGCATCGATGCGGCAACTGCGCGCGGCGGTCGCGGCCCGCATGGACGCGGTGCGCGGTGTGATCGCCGCGCATTTTCCGCCGGGCACGCGCGTCAGCGATCCCCCGGGCGGCCTGCTGCTGTGGCTGGAGTTGCCGCGCGCCCTCGACTCGGTGCTGTTGCACGAGGCTTGCCTGGCCGAGGGCCTGCTCATCGCACCGGGCACGGTGTTCAGCGCCAGCGGGCGGTTTCGCAACTGCCTGCGCATCGGCGTGGGCGGCGACTGGACGCCCGCGCACCTGCAGGGCTTGCGCACGGTGGGGGAGATGGCCACCCGCATGCTGCGGTCGGCCGCCATGCGTGTGGCTTGAGACCGCACAGGAAAATCACACGAACTTCGTGCTCCACGAAGTTCGTGTAACATTTATCCCATGAAGAACGTGACCATCACCATGGACGACGCCGCGGCCGAGTGGGTGCGCGTGGAAGCGGCCAAGCGCGGCAGCAGCGTTTCGCGCCTGGTGGGCGAATGGCTGGCCGAGAAGATGCGGCAGGAAGATGCCTATGCCCAGGCCATGCGAGAGGCGTTGAGCTTCGAGAGCTGGGGCGCCTCCGACGGGCCCTATGTGCCGCGCGAAATCCTGTTCCAGCGATGAGCACGACCCCGATCTTCGTCGACACCGAAGTGCTGCTGTCCAGCGTGGACGACCGCGATCCGGCCCGGCAGGCGCGTGCGCGCGAATGGCTCACGTTCTGCTGGCAGACACGCAGCGGCCGCGTCAGCTCGCAGGTGCTCAACGAGCTGTACAACCAGGCCATCCAGCGCTTTCGGGGGCCGCACACGCTGCAGCAGGTGCGCGCGCAGGTGCGGCGCTTTCGGGTGTGGCAGCCGCCGCACCTGGACGCCTACACCGTTGACGGCGCGTGGGATCTGCAGGACCGCTACGGCCTGGGCTACTGGGATGCGCTCATTCTCTCCTCCGCGCACCAGCAGGGCTGCCGCTACCTGCTGACCGAGGCGCTGCCGCACGACCAGCCCATGGACGCCGTGCGCCCCATCAACCCCTTCCTCATCGCTCCCCACGAACTGGACACCGCCGAATGACGAGCCCCGCCACCCCCGCTGCCACGCCGCCCAGCGCCCTCGACCGCATCCGCCCTGACGTGCGCGCCATGCACGCCTACACTGTGCAGCCCTCGGCCGGCCTGCTCAAGATGGACGCGATGGAAAACCCGTTCCGCCTGCCGGCGGACCTGCAGGCGGCCCTGGGCGAGCGGCTGGGCGCGCTGGCGCTCAACCGCTATCCCGGCGACCGCATCGCCGACCTGAAGGCCGCGCTGGCTGACTACGTGGGCATGCCGGACGGCCACGCCATCGTGCTGGGCAACGGCTCCGACGAACTCATCACGCTGCTGGCGCTGGCCTGCGCGCAGCCCGGCACTGGCCAGCGCGCCACGCTGCTCGCGCCCATGCCGGGCTTCGTGATGTACCCCTTGAGCGCGCAGCTGCAGGGGCTGGACTTCGTCGGCGTGCCGCTCACGGCCGACTTCGAGCTCGACGAGCCGGCCATGCTCGCGGCCATCGCCCGGCACCGCCCGGCCATCACCTACATCGCCTACCCCAACAACCCCACCGCCACGCTGTGGAACGAAGGCGCGGTGCAGCGCATCATCAACGCCGCGGGCGCGCAAGGTGGCATCGTGGCCATGGATGAGGCCTACCAGCCCTTCGCCAGCCGCACCTGGATCGATCGCATGCGCGCCGAGCCCGGGCGCAACGCGCACGTGCTGCTGATGCGCACGCTCAGCAAGTTCGGCCTGGCCGGCGTGCGGCTGGGCTACCTGATGGGGCCCAGCGCGCTGGTGGCCGAGATCGACAAGGTGCGCCCGCCCTACAACGTGAGCGTGCTCAACTGCGAGGCCGCGCTGTTCGCCCTGGAGCATGCGGGCGTGTTCGCGGCCCAGGCGGCCGAACTGCGGCACGAGCGCGCCGCGCTGCTGGCTGCGCTGAGGGTGCTGCCGGGCGTCGAGAAGGTCTGGGACAGCGAAGCCAACATGGTGCTGCTGCGCGTGGCCGATGCCGCCCGCACCTACGAGGGCATGAAGGCCCGCAAGGTGCTCGTCAAGAACGTTTCTACAATGCACCCACTGCTGGCCAATTGCCTGCGCCTCACGGTCGGCAATGCGGCCGACAACGCCCAGATGCTCGCCGCGCTCCAGGCCTCCCTATGACCTCTTCTGCACTCGTTCCTTCCGCCCTGTCCGACAGCCCCGACGCCGACCGCATCGCGGAGGTGTCCCGCACCACGGCGGAAACCCGCATCCACGTGCGCGTGAACCTCGACGGCACGGGCGAAGCCCGCCTGTCCACGGGCATCGGCTTCTTCGACCACATGCTCGACCAGATCGCGCGCCACGGCCTGATCGACCTGCGCATCGAATGCGAGGGCGATCTGCACATCGACGGCCACCACACGGTGGAAGACGTGGGCATCACGCTCGGCCAGGCGTTCGCGCGGGCCGTGGGCGACAAGAAGGGCATCCGTCGCTACGGCCATGCCTATGTGCCGCTGGACGAGGCGCTGTCGCGCGTGGTGGTCGACTTCTCGGGCCGCCCGGGGCTGCACCTGCACATCCCGTTCACGGCGGGCAGCATCGGCGGCTTCGACACGCAGCTCACGTATGAATTTTTCCAGGGCTTCGTGAACCACGCGGGCGTCACGCTGCACATCGACAACATCAAGGGCATCAATGCCCACCACCAGTGCGAGACGGTGTTCAAGGCCTTCGCCCGCGCGCTGCGCGCAGCGCTGGAGCGCGACCCCCGTGCGGCCGGTGTCATTCCCTCCACCAAAGGGTCCCTCTGAGGTTTTCGGCTCCATGGGCCTCCAGCGCTCATCCAACATGCGCAAGCAGCTATGAAAAGTGAAGCAAAAACCGTGGCCGTCGTGGACTACGGCATGGGCAACCTGCGCTCCGTCTCGCAGGCCGTCCAGGCAGCCGCCGAGGGCACCGGCTGGACCGTCGTGGTCACCTCGCGGCCCGAGGACGTGCGCGCCGCGCAGCGCGTGGTGCTGCCGGGACAGGGCGCCATGCCCGACTGCATGAGCGAACTGCGCGAATCGGGCCTGCAGGCGTCGGTGCTGGAGGCCGCTGCGTCCAAGCCGATGTTCGGCGTGTGCGTGGGCATGCAGATGCTGCTGGACCGCAGCGCCGAGGGCGACACGCCCGGCCTGTCGCTCATCCACGGCGAAGTGCTCAAGTTCGACCTGGCCGGCCGCCAGCAGCCGGACGGCAGCCGCTACAAGGTGCCCCAGATGGGCTGGAACCGCGTGGGCCAGGTGCGCCATGGCGGCGCGGCGCACCCGGTGTGGGCCGGCGTGCCGGACCAGAGCTACTTCTATTTCGTGCACAGCTTCTATGCGCGCCCGCGGGATGCGGCGCACTGCGCGGGCGAGGCCGATTACGGCGGCCCCTTTGCAGCGGCGATTGCGCGCGATAATATTTTTGCCACGCAATTCCATCCGGAAAAGAGCGCGGAGCACGGCCTGGCGCTCTATCGCAACTTCCTTCACTGGAATCCCTGATCTTCAACCCCTTGCCGGGCCTGCGGCCCGACCTGGCACATCCTTAGCCTTTCCATCATGCTGCTCATCCCCGCCATCGACCTCAAGGACGGACACTGCGTGCGCCTCAAGCAAGGTGACATGGACCAATCCACCACCTTCGGAGAGACCCGGGCGCCATGGCCCGCAAGTGGGTGGAAGCCGGGGCGCGACGTCTGCACCTGGTGGACCTGAACGGCGCCTTCGCCGGCACGCCCAAGAACTACACGGCCATCAAGTCCATCCTGAAGGAAGTCGGTGACGACATCCCCGTGCAGCTCGGCGGCGGCATCCGCGACCTGGACACGATCGAAAAGTACATCGACGGCGGCCTGCGCTACGTGATCATCGGCACCGCCGCCGTGAAGAACCCCGGGTTCCTGAAAGACGCCTGCAGCGCCTTCGGCGGCCACATCATCGTGGGCCTGGATGCCAAGGACGGCAAGGTCGCGACCGACGGCTGGAGCAAGCTCACGGGCCACGAGGTGGTCGATCTGGCCAAGAAGTTCGAGGACTGGGGCGTGGAGTCGATCATCTACACCGACATCGGCCGCGACGGCATGCTCTCGGGCATCAACATCGACGCCACGGTCAAGCTGGCGCAATCGCTCACCATCCCGGTCATCGCCTCGGGGGGCCTGGCCAACATGGCCGACATCGAGCAGCTGTGCGCGGTGGAAGGCGAAGGCATCGAAGGCGTGATCTGCGGCCGCGCCATCTATTCCGGCGACCTGGATTTCGCCGCGGCGCAGGCCCGTGCGGACGAATTGAACGGCGCTGCCTGACGTCTGGTTCCGGCCGCCTCAGGATGCCTTGCGGCGGCTGAGGCGGGTTTTCAGGCGCCGGTCCTTGCAAGCCCCGGTGCCGTGCGATCCGGACCATCGGTCCGGCGGCTTTTCATCCAACGCGATTGCCACCGAGCGCCAGGCAACGCCGGCGCCAGGCGCGCTTCGGGATCAGCAGCCCGTGACGGCCCGCCCTTGGTTCACCGCGGACACGGTCTGCAGCAGGTTCGTCCAGTACGAAGGCAGGGCGTCCCAGGGGTTGCCGACATCCGCCACCGGGTCGTATTCGAGGTTCGTCATGTAGATGGGGCCGGCGTTGTACCGGGCCGAGGCGGCCGTCTGCACGGCCTGCTGCATGTCGGCACAGGTGGCGGTGTTGTGCACCAGCGAGCTTTGGCGGCTGTTGGCCAGGGTGTACAGCCAGGGCGCGGTGCGCGGGTCGTAGCTGGCGTAGGTGCTGTTGCGCCCTTCGAAGGTGACGAGCACATCGGCCACCGCGGCGTAGCCGGCGGCAGGCACCATGCCGGGGTTGCCGATCACGCGCAGGCTGGCGTCCTTGGCCTTGATGTAGCTGTAGATCTCGCGGTAGAAGTCGAGCCGCGTGGTCTCGGAGGCCATTTCGTCCAGGAAGATGCCGCTGATCGCCCCGCGCCCGAACAGCGCGATGTAGTTGTCGATGTTGGCCTTGATGCTGGCCAGCGACCGCGAGCCCGTGCCGTAGCCGGTATAGACATAGCCCACCACCTTGCCGCCCGCCGAAACGAACGCATTGACGGCGCTCACATAGCTGGCCTCCGCCGTGGTGAACACCCCGTTGTTGGGATTCAGGATCGCGGTGATGGACACCGCCGGATTGGCCGCCGCACCGCTGGCCAGCAGGGTCCAGCCCTGGCCCGACGAGGGGTGGAAGTAGGCAGGCACCAGCACCTCCAGTGCCGCGGGTGCCGGGCGCAGATACACCACGCGCGTGGCGGTGACCGACTGGCCCGATACGCTGGTGGTGGCGCTGATCTCCTGCCGGCCTGCCGCGGCGCCGGACAGGGTGGCGGTCGCCACGCCTGCGCGGGTCGCGCTGGTGGTGGAGAACGCGCCGGGCAGGGCGGAGAAGTTCACCGCCGTGCCATCGGCCGCGTCGGCGCCGTTCACCGTGACGCGCGCGCTGATGGCCAGGGCGGCATTCGCATTGAACACGGCCTCGGCTTGCGGAGCGTTCAGGGTGATGGCGATGCTGGTCGGAGTGGGGGTCACCGGTGTCGTCGGGTCGGTGGAGCCCCCTCCACCGCCACCGCCGCAGGCGGCCAGCAAGGCGGCAAGGGACAGGCCGCACCAGCGGGTGATGCGGGCAACGAGGGTGATGCGGGCGGGAATGCGTGGCATGGGGATATCCTTTGCAGCGGGAAAGGGAAGGGTGAGGTGTCGGACAAGGTGGAGGCAATCGGCGTGCCGGGTGCGGATCCGTGGATCAACAGGTGGGCGGCGCGGCGCCCCGGTTGACGGCATCCACGGTGCCCAGCAGGCGGGTCCAGTAGGTCGGCAGGGTGTCCCAGGGGTTGCCTTCCTGCGTGTCGGGGTCGAACGTGTCGTCGGTGACGTAGAGGATGCCGCTGTTCGCGCGTGCCGTGGCCGCAGCGCGCACGGCGGCCTGCATGGCCGCGCAGTCGGCCGCGTCGTGCACCAGGGCGTTCTGGCGCGTGTTGGCCATCTGGTAGAGCCAGCCACCGCTGGCGCGGGGATCGTAGTCGGCAAAGGCCGCGTTGCGGTTCTCGAAGGTCACCAGGGCATCGGCCACGGCGGCATAGGCGGCGTTGGGCACGGTGCCTGGGTTGCCGACCACGCGCAAGCTGGCGCCTTTGCTCTTGACGTAGTCGAAGAGCTGCCGGTAGTAGCTGATCCGGCCGGGTGCGGACGACATCTCGTCGATGAAAAAGCCGCTCACCAGCCCGGTACCGTAGAGGCTGAGATATTTGTCGATGTTGCCCTTGACCTTGCTGATCGAGCGCGATCCGTAGCCGGTGTACACATAGCCCAGCAGCTTGCCCCCCGCCTGCACGAAGGCCGTGGCGGCGGCCGTGAACTCGGGGTTGGCGCGGGTGAAGACGCCATTGCTGGGGTTGAGAATGGCCGTGACGCTGACGGAGGGGTACGCGCTGGCGCCGGCGGTCATGGCGTCCCAGGGCGAGCCCGCCGAGGGGTAGAAATAAGCGGGGACCAGCACTTCCATGGGGGCGGCGGCCGGGCGCACGTAAAGGATGCGCGAGGCGGTCACGGCGTCGCCGCTCGAGGCCACCGAAGCGGTCAGGGTCTGGCGCCCCAGCCCGGCGGGGGTGAAGGTGGTGCCGGCCTCGCCGCCGCGCAGCGCGGCCACCGGCGGCGCAAAGCCGCCCGAGGTGGCGGAAAAATCGACGGGCACGCCGTCAGTGATGGCGCTGGCGACCCCCGCCTGCACCGTGAGGGAGACCGGCACGCTGGCTCCGGCGTCGAATACATCCTGGTCGAGCGGGGCGGCGAAGGCGGCCTGCGCACCTGCCGTGGCGGCTTCGGCTTTTTGCTCGGAGGCTGGTGCAGGTTCGCTGCCGCCGCCTCCGCAGCCGGCAAGTCCTGCGGCGAGCAATCCGGAAGCCGACCACAGCACCAGCCGCAGTGCAGCGCGGCTCGGCAATGCACGATGGATCGCGTTCGGCATGGCACCCCCCTTTTTTCTGGCCTGAATGGATTTCAGTTTTTTGCCATTGTCCACCGAACGCCAGTCGGGCTACTGCAGCATGAAGGTTTCGTACTCCAGCCGGTTGAGTTGGCGCGACAGCAGGTACATGCCGGTGCACAGCGTGAGCAGCGTGGACAGCGCGAAGCCGTAGCCATACAGGGCCGCGCCGGCATACAGCGTGAAGCCGGTGAGCGCGATGTTCAGCAGCACGAACTGCACGCACAGCAGCAGCACGATGCGGCGCTGGTCCAGGTAGAAGAACACGTTCAGGATGGCCATCAGACCCACCTGCAGGCCCGCGCCGATCACCTGCACGTGCAGCAGCGGCAGGTACAGCCGCGAGATGCCCAGCACGTCCAGCAGCGCCGGGCCGGCCACGAAGGTGACCAGGATGGCCAGCGTCTGGATCTTGCCGATCTCGCCCAGCCCTTGCTGGATCGAGTAGACCATCTCGTCGCGCATGGCCTCGATGTATTCGAGCGAGCCGCCGCTGCGCACCGCGTCGTAGAACTTGTCGTAGTACTCGACGAAGTCGGTCTCGATGCGCACCAGGAACACCGCCATGCCCGGAATGATGGACAGGTAGGCCAGGAACACCGGCAGGTCGTAGATGAGCGATGCGCGCAGCCCGCCGATGATGTTCTGGGACGTCGGCGGGAAGTACCAGAACATGAACTTGTCGATCCAGATCCCGAAGTTGTAGAGGAACCCGATGGCCACGAGCGACGGATACAGCAGCTTGCGCTCCGCGAAGTCGAACGCGATCAGCCGGCCCTTGGGGTTGAACTCCTGCACCACCAGGATCCACATGCCGGCCAGCAGCAGGTAGTTGCCCAGCACGAAGCCCGTCAGCAGCCCCTCCAGGCCCCAGGGGCGCATGAAGAGCGAGCCGATCACGATCACCGCGTAGGCCAGACCGAACAGCACCACGATCTCCTTGTACCGCTTCATGCCGGACAGCAGCACCGTCAGCACCCATACGTCGCACATCAGGGTGAAGCCTGCCAGCATCAGCATGCGGTACACCAGCCCCAGGTTGGGCAGCAGCAGGAACAGCGCGATCGTGCCCAGGGCACCGGCCACGAGCGTCACCACCAGCAGCAGCCCGTGCAGGTTGGGCAGGATGAGGTCCTTGCGCTTTTCGAAGAGCCGGTCGGACACGAAGCGCGTGAAAGCCAGCTGCACCAGCCCCGTGAGAATCAGGCTGCCCGCCACCATGTAGGTGACCGAGGTCTGGAACTGCGTGACCAGAAAGCCCGGTACCACCACGCTGGCGCTGAAGATACCGATGAGCAGGATGCCCACGATGGAGAAGACCCACGGGCCCGAGCCGATGACGCCCGCATAGGCGTAGGCCTGCACCAGGCTCACCAGCGTGTTCTTGCGCAGCATGCGGCGCAGTTCGAATCCGATGCCAGCCATCAGCGGGGGCCCTCCGTCTTCTGGAACGCGGTCTCATACACGCGGCGGTAGCGGTCGAACATCATGGTGTCGGTGTAGTAGCGCTCCACGCGCGCAATGGCCGCCCGGCTGGCGCTCTCCCAGGCGGCGGGGTCGTTGAGCAGCGACAGCGAAGCGTCGGCCAGGCGCTGCGGGTCGGCGATCGGCACCACCTTGCCCGAGGCGCCCAGTGCCTTGTCTTCATCGTCCAGCCCTTCGATGAGCTGGCGGCACGAGCCCACGTCGGTGGACACGGTGGGCACGCCCGCGGCGTAGCCCTCCAGGATCACCAGGGGCAGCGCCTCGCTGATCGACGACAGGATCACCAGCCCGATGCGCGGCATGAGGTCTTCCACGCGCTGAAAGCCCAGGAAGCGGATGTTCTGCTCCAGCCCCAGGCTGCGCACGAGGTTCGTGCATTCCTGCGCGTAGGCCGGGTCTTCCTCGGTCGGGCCGGCGATCCAGCCCTCGGCCTGCGGCAGCTGGTTGACCACGCGGCGCATGGCGCGGATGAACGTCTTGATGTCCTTGATGGGCACCACGCGGCCGATGAGGCACAGCACTGGCGGCACCTGGGCCGGACGCTTGTCGCGCAGCGGCGCGAAGCGGCCCAGGTTGATGCCGTTCGGGATGTTGAAGGTGCGCGATGCCTCGGCGCCATCGGTCACCTGCCGCAGCCGGTTGGTCTCGTACAGCGCGATGATCGGGTCGGCCGCCGCGTAGCAGTAGTAGCCCAGCCATTCGAAGAACTGGATCCACATCTGGCGGAAGTACGACAGCTCGGTCGGGTCGCGCTGGAAGATGTTGCGGTTGTCGCGGATCCACTCGCTCTTGAAGAGGTCGATCTTGCGTTCCTTGGTGTAGATGCCGTGCTCCGACAGGATCAGCGGCACACCGCGCGCCTGCTCGATCAGCCCGCCGAGAAAGCCGGCGTAGCCCGTGGAGGCGCAATGCACCACGCGCACCGGAATGAGCTGCTGCGCCACGCGGGCCAGCGTCCACAGCGGCTGGTACATGATGCGCACCGTCCAGAAGTAGTCCACGAACGACGGATCGGTGCAATGGTCGCGGTAGCTCTTGCAGATGATTTCCCAGGCCCGCTCGCTGTAGAGGAAATCCTCCAGCGGCAGGCGCCCGCCCGGCTGCATCTGCTGGGTGATCTCGCGGAACGCGGCCATCGTCTGCGGGCTGCGGTCGCCCGTGCGGAACGACTCGACCAGGGTGTGCACCATGTCCAGGGCCGCGCGGCTGCCCTTGCGCCGTGCGGGCAGGGTGCGCACGCCCAGGTGGTCGTAGAGGTAGTGCTCCTCGAAGTGCACGACGTTCGGCGGCAGCTCGTACTTGAACGCGGAATAGTCCTCGCGGCGGCTGCCCAGGAAGACGATGGCAAAGCGGTATTCCGGGTAGGCGCGGATGATCTGGTTGATCCAGCTCGACACGCCCCCGCTCACATAGGGGAAGGTGCCCTCCAGTAGCAGGGCGACGTCTGCCTCGCTGGCTTTGGGCCCTGTCATGGCGCACTCCAGTAGTCGAGGACGGGGCGCAGCCGGGGCAGCGCGCGCCATTGGTTGAGCTGCTGCACCAGTTCGCGCGTCTGCGCGAAGTCACGCCGCTCAAAGCACAGTTCGGCCTGGTAGGGCAGTACGCGCGTGGCGGGCAATCCCAAGTTGCGGGCGAGCGCGTAGGCGGCTTCGGCCTCGTCCACGCGGCCCAGCAGGTGCAGCAGGCGGCCGCGGCGCAGGTTCAGTTGCGGATGGTCCGGCTGCTGCGCCAGCACCTGGTCGCAATACTGCAGCGATTCCTTCACGGCGTGGTCGCGCAGGTCGCCCTGCACCAGCTCCTGATAGACCAGCTCCCAATACAGGTCGGACAGCCGGAAGGCCGATTCGACGGTGAGCGGCCCCGGCACTTCGCCTTCGGTTTCCTTGGCCAGGCGAAGCGCATCCAGTTCGCTGTCGATGGTGCGGTTGATGCGCTTTTCCAGGGTGTCCAGCATGCCGTAGGCGAGCAGGCGCAAATCCTCGCTCGGATCGCTCAGCACCGTGCGCAGCAGGGGCGAGGCGATGCGGCCGGACACGTGCTGCAGCGCCACCATGGCGCGCATGCGCGTCTGCATCGGGGCCTGGCTGTTGCCCAAAAAGGACCTCAAACCGGACTGGCGAAAGCTCCCCTGCATGCGCTGGTGGCGATCGAACTCCGGCAGCCGCAGCGATTCGAAGTCGCCCTGCGAAGAAGGGCTGCGGTAGATGCGCAGTACCACCACGGCGGCGATCACCCCGATGAATCCGACGATGGGCACGGCATAGCTGAACACCGCCATCAGGCCCAGCACCGGCGCGCGGGGCCTGGCCTGCTCGCCCGACAGCAGGGGCAGCAGAAAGAAGGACAGCATCACGCAGGCCAGGGCGTGCACCAGCAGGTAGCTCGACAGGGCCGCATCCGTGTGGCCCTGGAGCAGCGCGGGCCCGCTCCACGCGCCGATCTCCAGCAGCAGCGCGGAGATGGCGAACTTGATGTTAAGCATGGGCCATTCCGTTGAGCCGCTGGAGCACGGCCAGGGGCTCGCCGTTCAGCGCGATGATGTGCGGAAAAACGCCGGCCTCGGCCAGCGGTTTGCCGCTTTTTTGGCCTGACCAGATCTCCAGGCGGTTGATGTAGCCCTCGGCGGTGGCGTTGTCGCCCAGCGGCATCAGCATGGCCAGCACCTGGCGTTCCTTGCCGGTGATGAGCCAGCTTTCGTCCAATTCGCGTTTCAGCCGCTCGATCTGGCCCGGAAGGCCGGCCTCGATGGCGCGCGGCAGGAACTCCAGCGCCACGATCACGCTGGGCACCTTGGCCGTGTCGCGGATGTGGGCCAGGCGCTGCGCTTCGAAGGCGAAATCGGCGGGGCACTCCGGCAGCTCCTTCAGGATCGGCGCGGCCACTGTCTGCATGGCCAGGCCGTCGGTGTAGTAGCCCAGCAGCAGGTTGATGGTCTGCAGGTTCTCGGCCTGCAGCGAAAAGAACGGCATGTCCTCGATCACCAGCAGCCCGTAGATCTCGCCCCCTAGATCCAGCAGCGGCGCGGCGGCGAGGTAGCGGGTCTGCTGCTGGTCCGCCAGCATCTGGCTCACGTGGCAGAGCTTGCGGGTTTCCAGCGCCTGCTGCACGAGCGGGTCGCGCGCGTCCAGTTCGGCACCGCTGCCGATGCGGGCCACGGCCCGGGCTTCGATGCGGTCTTCGGTGGCGGCATACAGCGCCGCGGATTCGAGCTGGCAGTACTGGGCCAGCAGCCGCAGCAGGGTCTGCGCGCCCTGGGCCGCATCCTCTTCGGAGCCGCCCAGCGCCTGCAGCGTGGACAGCGCATCGCGCATGGACATCGGCCGGCCGATCAGCTCCTGCTCCAGGCGGTCGTGCGACAGGCGCAGCAGGTAGTACTGGCGCACCAGGTGCTCCAGGCGCTGGTCCAGATACAGCTGCACGTTCTCGGCCCGGCGGGTGCGCGCCTGCCAGAGGCTGGAGAACTCGCCCACCAGCATCACGAGGATCAGGCCGCCGAGAAAGAAGATCTGCGGAAAGGTGTCGTAGTGCCCGAAGTTGAGCGCCAGCCAGCCGGCCAGCAGCACGCAGGCGCCGCCCAGCCCGGCCAGCGGGCCGTAGCGCAGGGCCACGATCACGGGGGCCAGCCAGGACCAGGGGAACGCGGCCTCGCTCCACAGCGGGTCGAAGGGCTCCAGCAGCATGCCCAGCGCGAGCGCGATGATCGGCAGCAGCAGCGTCTCGCCCAGCATGATGGCCGGACGGGTGTCGGTGTCGGCCAGCTTGCCCAGCAGGTTGGTGGGCAGGTGCCGCACGCTCGGCTTGGCCGGCGGCTCGGGCGCGGCCGCGCCGACGGTGCGCCGCCGCTGCTCCGCCGACGAGGGGGTCTCTGATGCCATGGCTTCAGCGGGCTCGGGCCAGGCCGGAATCCAGCAGGTCGCGGATCAGCTTCTGCGCCACGCCGGAGAGGGCTTCGCGGCTCCAGCCGCTCTTGCCGCCAGTGCCGCTCCAGATCGTATCGCCGGAGGCCACATCGATGATCTGCAGCGTCACGCCCGCGGCGGGCTCGCCGTCCACGCCGACCTTGTAGCGCCATTCGTCCACCGCCCCCGTGAGGGCGTATTTCGCTTGTTGCTCGCGTGCCCAGGCCAGCACTTCCTGCTGGCGCTTGGCGTCGCCCGCATCGAACAGCGCTTCCTGCTGCGTGGTGGTGGGATAGCGCTGGATGCGGCCCACGCCGCGCGCATGCAGCAGGGCCTGCGCAATGGCTTCGGCGCGGTTGCCGGCCAGCGGAGTCTCGGTGTGGTTGGCAAACGGCAGCACCACCCACGTGGCATTGCGCTCCAGCGCCGGAGGCTCGCCCCGGTCGATGGTGGAGCAGGCGGCCAGCAGCAGCAGGGCGCCGCCGGCGGCGAAAACTTGCAGGCGTTGCAGCAGGGTGCGGTGGTGTTGCATGGTGGATTCCTTTGGAGACGACATCAGAAATGGAGACGGTAGGTGAACAGCAGGCTGCGCGTGAGGCCCTGCAGCTGCAGGCCCGACTTGCCCACGCCCCAGCTCAGGCCCAGGTGGTCGGCGCCGAGCACGCTGCCGGCCATGCCCAGGCGCAGTTCGTAGCCCGGGCCGAGCACGCTATGCCAGGTGCGGCTGGCCGTGGCGAACGGCAGCAGGGCGCGCGTGTATTCCTGCTCGTAGCGCATGTTGGTGGACACCTGCAGGCCATAGAAGCTGAAGCTCTCGGGCAGGAAAAAGTCCTGCCCCAGCGGGCCGGCGTTCACGGGCACGTAGCGGCGCACTTCCAGGTCCCGCGGCGCGAGCGTGCTCAGGTCGCGCCGCGAAAAATCGTGGTGCGACCAGAACGCGCCGAACTCCAGCAGCGGCGTTTCCTGCCGGTAGGTGTGCGTGTAGTTGATCGACGTATGGCGGCCGCTGCCCAGCGAGGCGCCGGTCTGCAGGGTGTAGCGCTCGTCGGCATAGCCGATGGTGAACTGGTCCTGCCGCGTGGCCTGGTAGCGCAGGCTGGCGCCGGCGCGGTCCTTCATGCCGGCGATGCGCAGCGCCAGGCTTTCCTGGCTGGGCAGCTGCATGCCGAGTTCCATGCGCAGGGTCAGCCGGTTGTCGATGCGCTGCTCGTGCTCGACCTGCAGCGGCGTGTAGGCCAGAAAGCTCTCGCGGCGGCCGGCGCGGAACATCGTCTCGCCGTCGGGATGGCGCCAGCGCACCTGCACGTCCAGCGCACGCTCGTCGGGCGGGTTGCGCACCACGAGGGCATTGGTGGCGTGCCGGCGGATGCTGATGAAGTTCACGTCCATGGCCAGCCGCGGGCTGATGGCGATGTGGAACACCGCGTCGGCCTCGCTCTCGTCCATGCCGCCCAGCTGCTGGAACTGCAGTTTCGTGCCCGCGTGGTCGCTGAAGGCCAGCAGGCTTTCGGTGAGCTGCAGGTGCAGGGGCTGGTCGTCGTGCTGATCCTGCTGGGCGTCGAAGGCGGCGGTCTGCGCGAGGCGGATGTCGTTCACGGCGCGCGCCGCGTTCACGCGGTCGTAGCGGGGCAGGCGTTCGTCGAACTCCTGCAGCAGCTGGCCCGTGGCGGCCTTGTCGTCTTCGGCCAGCGCGACCGTGATCTCGGCCCACAGCGGGCGGTTGCTGCGCACGCCGCGGCTGCGGGCGTACTGGTGCCACAGGAAGCCGCGCTCGGCCGTGTATTCGCCGGCGTCCTGCAGCCAGCCGATGGCCGTCTCGGCCGCCGCGTTGGACATGCCACCCTGGGCGTCGCGGTCCAGTCGCAGCAGTTCACGCAGCACGTCGACCGAGGGGTCGCCGGGCCGCTGCGTGAGGAACAGCCGGGTACGGGCGATGCGCCGGGTCTGGTCCAGGCCCTCTTCGGTGAGCCAGCGCTGGCGCGCCTGCGCGGGCGTGAGGCGCACGCCGCCGTCGCCCTTGCGCACCGACTTCCATTCGCGCGACAGCAGTTCGCGGCGCAGCCGCCACGAGCGGTCGGACTGCTGGTTCTGGTCCAGCGCGTCGGCGTAGTTCATGAGCCACAGGAAGTCGTCCTGGTGCTCCCGCAGGTGCGGCGTGAGGTAGCGGTCCAGCGCCACCTGCGGCAGCGACAGGGCCTGGTAGGCCGCCGCCAGCGCATCGTGCACATCGCTGTCGCGTGCCCAGCTGCGCTCCTGCGTGGCCAGCAGGGTGCGCAGCGAGACGGCATCGTTGCTGTCGATGAACAGCCACATCAGCGCCTGGCGCATTTCCGACGAATCGGGGCTCAGCCGCAGGCCGGCTTCGAAGTGCCGGCGTGCCTCGGGCAGGTTGCCGGTGTTATGGTAGTAGGTGCCTGCCAGCCGCAGGAACTCGGGAATCTGCCACAAGCGCGCCAGCGAGCGCCGGGTCGCCGTGGGGCTCGCGTCCAGCTGCGCGAGCAGGGGGCCGAACGCCTCCCACCGGCTGCGGCCCGAGTACAGCGCCAGGGCCTCGACCAGGTAGCGCGGCTCGTCGAACCGCTGCCAGGCCAGCACGGACACGCGCGCGGCCTCCAGCGGCTGGTCGGTGATGAGCAGGCGCACCAGGGCGTCGAAGTCCGACACGTCCGTGCCCTTGGTTTCCACCAGGCGCCGGTAGGCCTGCACGGCCAGGTCATTGCGCTCGCGGCTTTCGGCCAGCTGGCCCGTGAGCCGCCAGAAGTCGGTCTCCATGTCCTGCGCGGGCAATTGCTGCTGCTGGGCCGTCTCCAGCCACTTCAGGCCTTCGTCGGGCCGGCCGTGGGTGAGGGCGAGAATGGCCGCGCGCATGGCGCGGGCAGGCGTCACCTGGGCCTTGTCGGCCAGCAGGCGGCGCCAGTTGTCGAGCGCGAGGGTGGGCTGGCCCGCGCGTTCGGCGAGGTTGGCCAGCAGTTCCACCGCCTGCGGGCTCTTGGCGTGGTCCTTCAGGTAGTCGATGGCGGGCTGCGGCTCGCCGATGCGCTCGTAGGCATCCACCAGCGCGCGCACCAGGTTGAAGTCGTCGGGCCGGCTGCGCAACTGGTGGCGCAGGGCGAGCACCAGCGCGCCGTCGTCGAACTGGCCCGGCGCCAGGCGCAGCACGGCCTGCCAAGCGGCTTCCTTCTGCGTCTGCCGGGCGATGAAGAGCCAGTTTTCCAGCGCCGGGGCGGGGCGCTGCGTCCATTCGGACACCTGGGCCAGCCGCTCGCGCCACGCCAGGTCCTGCGGCTGCTGCTGCACGGCGGCGTTGGCCAGCGCCCAGGCGTCGTCCAGCTTGCGGTTTTCGAGAAAGACCTCGTAGCCCAGCGTGTAGATCTTGTCGTCGAAAGGCAGGCCGGGCGGCGGCACGTTGCGCGGCGCGGGCCGCGCGGCCGGTGCGGCGGAGGCTGCTG
>NZ_BAAJYS010000062.1:0-17467 GCF_057543315.1 Acidovorax sp. KPB24-07 | reverse complement strand
TCCGGCGAGGCGAGCGCGCCGGCGCCGTGCGAGGGCGCCGCGTTCGTCCAATGAAACTGCACCGTGTGCCGCAGCATCAGCCCCGCTGCCCGCGCGGCCTCGACATCCTGCGGGGCGGTGAACAGCAGGTGCAGCGACGACAGGCCCGCCTCTTCGCACCACTGCACCAGCGCCCGCACCAGCGCATGCCGCGCCGCCGCGTCCACGGCCAGCAACCGCGCTCCGGGCACGGGGGTGAAGGGCACGGCCACGACGGCCTTGGGGTAGTAGTCCATGCCGTGGCGCGCATAGGCACCCGCCCAGCCCTGGTCGAACACGTATTCCCCGTAGGAGTGCGGCTTGGCATACACCGCGCACGCGCCTTGCAGCACCTCCTCCCGCCAGAGCGTGCAGAACACGGGCGTCCAGCCGGTTTCCGGCACCGCGCTGCCGCTGCTGTGCAGCGCCGAAAGGTAGGCGTGGCGCATGAAGGGGGTGGCGTGGGGCTGGGCGGCCAGGAGCGCATCCCAGGCATCGGCGTTCACCTCGTCGGGAGACGGGTGCAGGCGCAGAACGTAGGCGGTATCGGCGGGTTGGGACAAGGCGGCGTGCGGTCGTTGGAGGGGGGACGCCATCATGGCCCAAACCGGGCTTCGCCGCCTCAGGGAGGTATGGCATCCACACCAGTCCGTGTGCCTAAAAAGAGGGCACGGGGACATTCTTTCAGGCCTGACAAGGAGTTAGGACCGCCTTACAGGGCAAGCCACGACTTATCCACAGAGTTTTCCAGTGCCCGCGGGGATAACGCAGGGCCTTGTGGCGCAAGGCGCCATCGTGCAGGACGCGGGTGACATAATCGTTCGAGTCCTTTTTCCATCCCCGTATGCCATTCGTCATCAGCGTTGCCCAGCTCAATTTCGTGGTGGGCGATCTGCCGGGCAATGCCCGCAAGATCATTGCCTGCGCCCAGCAAGCCCATGCCGCCGGCGCGCGCCTGCTGCTCACGCCCGAACTGTCGCTGTGCGGCTATGCCGCCGAAGACCTCTACCTTCGCCCCGCTTTTCTGTCGGGCTGCGAGGATGCACTGGCAACGGTGGCGCGCGAGACGGCGCGGTTCGAGGGCTTGGCCATCGTGGTCGGGCATCCTCAGCGGGCCGAAGCGGATGGCGAAGGGCTTTGCTACAACGCTGCCAGCGTGCTGCGCAATGGGGTGGTCGAGCAGACCTACCTCAAGCAGGAACTGCCGAACTACGACGTGTTCGACGAGCGGCGCTACTTCTTGCCAGGCGACGGCACCTGCCTCTTTGACGTGGAGGGCGTGCGCGTCGGCCTGCTGATCTGCGAGGACGCCTGGTTCGAAGGCCCCGCGCGTCGGGCGGCGCAGGCGGGGGCGCAGTTGCTGGTCACCATCAACGCGTCGCCGTTCCACCTGGGCAAAAGCGCCGAGCGCGAGCAGATCATGCGCGAGCGTGTCACGGAGACCGGCCTGCCGCTGGTCTATGCCCACCTGGTCGGTGGCCAGGATGAGGTGCTCTTCGAAGGCCGTTCCTTTGCCCTGCAGTCCAACGGTTTCGTGGCCGCGCGTGCGCCCGGATTCGAGGAAGCCTGCTTTCCGGTCCGCGTGGACGTCGCGCAGGGGGCGATCGAATTGAAGGCCGAAGTCGCGCCGCTGCCCGCGCTGGAGTCCGATCTGTGGAGCGCGCTGGTCATGGGGGTGCGCGACTATGTTGGCAAGAACGGCTTTCCCGGCGCGCTGCTGGGGCTGTCGGGCGGCATCGATTCGGCGCTGGTCCTGGCCATCGCCGTGGATGCGCTGGGCGCTGACAAGGTGCGCGCCGTGATGATGCCTTCGCCCTACACCGCGGACATCAGCTGGATCGACGCGCGCGACATGGCCGAGCGCCTGGGCGTGCGCTACGACGAAATCTCGATCGCCCCGCAATTCGAGGCGTTCAAGGCCGCGCTGGCGCAGGAGTTCGCCGGCCTGCCCGAAGACACCACCGAGGAAAACCTGCAGGCGCGCATCCGTGGCACGTTGCTCATGGCGCTGTCCAACAAATTCGGTGCGGTGGTGCTCACCACCGGCAACAAGAGCGAGATGGCGACGGGTTACTGCACGCTCTACGGCGACATGGCAGGAGGCTTTGCCGTCATCAAGGACGTGGCCAAGACGGCCGTGTTCTCGCTGGCGCGCTGGCGCAATGCCAACGACCCCTTCGGAACCGGCGCGCAGCCCATTCCCGAACGGATCATCACGCGCCCGCCGAGCGCCGAGTTGCGCCCCGACCAGAAGGACCAGGACAGCCTGCCGCCCTACGAGGTGCTCGACGCGATCGTCGCCCGGTACATGGAGAACGACGAGCCCATCGATGCCATCGTGCAAGCCGGCTACGACCGGGCCGACGTGGAGCGCGTGACGCGCCTCATCCAGCTCAATGAATACAAGCGCCGCCAGGCGCCGGTGGGCATCCGCATCAGCCGCCGCAGCTTCGGCAAGGATTGGCGCTATCCCATCACCAACCGTTTCCGGGCGTGAGCGATCGACGACGACGCGGCCTTGAGCATCCCTCGCATTTCACCTTTCCAGGAGTTTCCGCCATGAAAATGATCACCGCCGTCATCAAGCCCTTCAAACTCGAAGAAGTCCGCGAAGCCCTGGCCGAGTGCGGCGTGACGGGCCTCACTGTCACCGAAGTGAAGGGTTTCGGCCGCCAGAAGGGCCACACCGAGTTGTACCGTGGCGCCGAGTACGTGGTGGATTTTTTGCCCAAGGTGAAGGTGGAAGTGGTCGTGAAGACCGACGACGTGGACCGCTGCGTGGACGCCATCGTCAACGTGGCGCGCACGGGCAAGATCGGCGACGGCAAGATCTTCGTCACCGCCGTGGAGCGTGTGGTGCGCATCCGCACGGGCGACCTGGACGAAGCCGCCGTCTGATGGTCGACTGCGCGCCTGGGCGGCTGCGCTGGCTCAGATCACCGCCCGCAACGGAGCCTTCTGCGTGCCCTGCATGCCGGCGGCCTCGACCAGGGACTGCAGGAGGCTTTCGTGGTCGGAGGAGGCCGTCATCAGACCCATCTGCCAGTCGCTCATGAGCCCGCTGGCCACGCTGGTCTGCAGAAACGCCATCAGACCGTCGTAGTAGCCGTCCACATTCAGCAGGCCGATGGGCTTGTCGTGGTAGCCGAGCTGGCGCCACGTCCACACCTCAAACAATTCTTCGAACGTTCCGATGCCGCCTGGAAGGGCCAGGAAAGCGTTGCAGCGCTCGGCCATCATGGCCTTGCGCTCGTGCATCGTCTCGACGATGTGCAGTTCATCGCAATCCCGGTTGGCCAGTTCCTTGTCCACGAGCGCCCGGGGAATCACGCCCAGCACGCGACCACCCGCGCGCCGTGTGGCCTCGGCCACCGTGCCCATCAGGCCGCTGCGACCGCCACCGTAGACCAGTTGGCCGCCGTGCCGGCCGATCCATTCGCCGACGGCAATGGCTGATTCGGTGAATAACGGGTTTTCACCTGGGCGCGACCCCAGATAGACGCACAGGGAAAAAAACGGCTCAGCCATGGAAAAACCTCTGAAACAGGGCTGCAGCCCAGACGCCTGAGCACAGCAACACACTCAACAAGACGGCAGCGCTGCCCATGTCTTTGGCGCGCTTGGACAAATCGTGCAACTCGGGACCGATGCGATCGATGGCGGCTTCGATGCCGGAGTTGAGCAGTTCGGTGATCAGCACCAGAACCACCGTGCCGGCGAGCGCCGCCACCTCCAACCAGCCACGGCCCAGCCAGAATGCTGCGGGCAGCAGCACGAAAGCCATGCATGCCTCCAGCCGAAAAGCCTTCTCGCCCCAGCCGGCCTGAAGGCCCTGCAGCGAATATTGTCCGGCATGCCACAGGCGGTGCAGGCCGGTGCGGGCCTTGTGGGGATGGGGTGTGAAGGGGGCAGACATAGGCCACGCATTTTCGCCGGCCTGTGTGGCAGTTATCGCCTCCGGCGAAAGAAGTTGTCGGCTTACTTTTTGGCGTGTTCGAAATGCACGAGCCGCGTGCCGGCCCAGATGTCGTGCCAGAACTGCCGCTCGGGCTGAAACCGGCTCAACAATGCCCAGACCGCCACCCACCCCAGCAGAATGACCGCCGATTCACCACCGGACAGCTGGAACGGCGCCATGGCCGCCAGCGGCGGCAAAAACCACAGCCAGCTCAGCGCGTAACGGGCGAGGGCCCGGGTCTGCGTGATCGGCTGTCCCAGCCGGTCCACCACCTGGATATGCCAGGTCTTCATGGCCAGCGTTTGTCCTCTGGCCCAGAACCAGACGAAATAGATGCCGAAGACAACGAAAAGAAAACCCTGGAGCGCATGGCGGTTGTCCAGCGCATTGCGTGTCTGGCTGAGCGTGCCGAAAAGATAGCCGGCAATGAACACCACCCCGAACATCAGCATGCCCTCGTAGAGCCAGCAAGCCATGCGACGGCGCAGCGAAGGGGTGGTGCCGTTCATCGCGGTGCGGGAAATGTCATGGCTGGCCATGGTGCTCTGAGACGGAGACGCAGACATGGCGGTATCACTGAGGCGGGTGAAGCGGGGTGTTGTCCTGGGTCGGGGCGGCAGGGGGGGCTGCCTCGGCGGCCACCGGCTCTGCGCCGCTCAGCGGCGCCAGGGGCGAGGGAACAGCGATCGGCACCGAGACGGGTGCCGTTTCCACTGGAGGTGCCAGGCTGGCCGCTGGGACCGATACCGGCAATGCCTGGGTCGGATGGAACTCGCTCACCGGCGGAATCTTGGGGGGATTGGGGCGGTTTGCATTCGCGACCGCGGCGGCAGGAACGCGGGCCAGCTTGCGAGGGGCCACGGGCCGGATCGCCGTGGCCGCGCCGGTGGGCCGAGGGGCCGCACGGGCCGCCAGCTGTTTCTTTTCCTCGGTAGGCAGGGCTTGGTACGCCTCCCACTGGGCCCACTTGTCATCCACGGCCAGTTTCTTGGTGGCGGCGTAGTTCAAACGGGCCTGACTGCGCTGCTGAAGGCTGAGGTTGGCCCAGTCGGTCATGCGCCCCAGCATCTTTTCGCGCTCTTGTGGCGACAAGGTGGGAAAGCTTGCGGACAGTGTGATCCAGCGCCGTTTTTGCGCCTCGCTGAGCAGGCTCCAGCGGGAGGCCAGGGGGGCGAGCGCTTCCTTTTGCGCGGCCGTCAAAGATTGCCATGCAGGCCCCGAGCCTGCACTGTCAGGATCCTGAAGCCGTAACTCCGGCCCACGGGCCGTGTGTTTGCTGGCCAGCGCCTCGGCTGGCATGGGCGCCACCGGTGCCATCCCGACCTGTGTCCAGGCTTGCCAGCCGCCCGCGACGAGCGCGCCCAGCAAGACAAAAGCCAGCACGGCGGCTGGCATCAGGCGGGGGGCGTCCAAAGGGCTGGTGGGCATGCAATCTGCAATAGGGTCAGTGGGTCGGGTTGGCGGACGTTTTGAGGAATTGAAGGAATCCCGGATCGGCATAAGCAGATGGCGGAAGATCATCCGTGAGCAAGGCGGCGTCCACCTCTGCCACCTCGTTCACCCCTTTTTCGTCCTGCGAGACATTGATGACCACCAGCCCGACGAGCAGTGCGGTGATTGGAACGGCCGACACCAGGGCGCGCCACCAGCTACCGCCTTCTCCGCCCCAGCCCAGCACCGCGCTATTGCCGGAAGCCAACACGGCGGGAGCCGTCTGCCGCGCCGGTGCGACCACCTTGCGTTTCGCAAGGGCCTGCACCCGCGCAGCACGGAGCCGCTCGGAAATATCGTAAGGAAGCTCGGCCGTGCCATCGGAAAGGCGTGCCGTCACACGGCGCGCAAAACGCTCTGCGGCAATTTCCGCAGGATGGGTTGAGGACTGGTAATTCATAGTTCGATTCCTTTCGCCTTCAGTGCTTTGCTGAGGGTCTGGACGGCACGAAAGCAGTGCGTTTTGACGCTGCCTTCCGAGCAGCCCATCGCAGCCGCCGTTTCTGCAACATCCATCTCTTCCCAGTAACGCATCAAAAACGCCTCCCGTTGACGAGCTGGCAACTCTTGAATTTCCGCTTCGATGTCGTGAAAAACCTGGGCACGCCTGACCAGATCTTCCGCGCTTTGGGCTGTCTCGCCGCCCTCGGGGCCCGAATAGGCTTCCAGCAGATCGAAATCTGCACCGTCTTCTCCCGGCCCTTCGAAGTCGCTCATGCTAGAAAACAACGCATTGCGGGTCTTCTGACGCCGAAACCAGTCCAGCGTGCAATTTGAAAGAATGCGCTGAAAGAGCATGGGCAACTCGGCCACCGGCTTGTCACCATAGTGCTCGGCCAGCTTGAGCATGCTGTCCTGAACGATGTCCAGCGCCGACTCCTCATTGCGTACGTGATAGAGCGAGCGCTTGTAGGCCCGCTTTTCTACGCTTTTGAGGAAGTTGGAGAGTTCTTGTTCGGTAGCCAAGACAAAGGTGCCCGCTGATCGGGGCTTGGGGTTCGTTGGCGAGAAAGCCAGCGCGTGGATTGCCGAGTTTATCGCATTGACTTCAAGTCTTTTGGGCCTGCCGTGCCCAGAATCCATGTTGCAGTGCCATAATCCGGCCTGCAATTCAAAAGGCAAACGGGTTTCGGTCCGGCGCAGCAATCATCTCGCCCATGTCCGAAGCCTCAAGTTCCAAGTCGGCTCCACAAGAGTCCGCACAAGGGGCACCCAAGGTTTTTCGTTAGAGAAATTCGCAAAGGTTGATCATGGAAATCTCCAAGGCCGAAATCACTTCGGCGGCCGCTGCCACGCAGGGCGTTTCGCATTCCCCGTCCCAGGACCTCATGGGGTCCGAAATCCTCATCAAGTCTTTGCAGGCCGAAGGCGTGCAATTCATTTGGGGCTATCCGGGTGGCGCGGTTCTCTACATCTACGACGCGCTCTACAAGCAAGAGACCATTCAGCATGTGCTCGTGCGCCACGAGCAGGCTGCAGTGCATGCTGCCGACGGCTACGCCCGTGCCACTGGTGAAGTGGGGGTCGCCCTCGTCACTTCCGGCCCCGGATTGACCAATGCCGTGACCGGAATCGCCACGGCCTACATGGATTCCATTCCCATGGTCATCATCTCCGGACAGGTGCCGACGGCCGCGATCGGGCTGGACGCCTTCCAGGAGTGCGATACCGTGGGCATCACGCGCCCCATCGTGAAGCACAATTTTCTCGTCAAGGATGCCCGCGATCTGGCCATGACGATGAAAAAGGCCTTCCACATCGCCCGCACCGGCCGGCCCGGACCGGTGGTGGTCGATATCCCGAAAGACGTCTCCTTCAAGAAGGTGGCCTACCACGGGTATCCGCAGAGCGTCGAAATGCGCTCCTACAACCCTGTTCGCAAAGGCCATGGCGGCCAGATCCGCAAGGCGCTGCAGTTGCTGCTGACCGCCAAGCGGCCTTACATCTACACGGGTGGCGGCGTTTTGCTGGGCAATGCCACGCAAGAATTGCGCACGTTGGTGGGCATGCTGGGTTATCCGGTGACCAATACCCTGATGGGATTGGGCGCCTACCCGGCGAGCGATCGCAAGTTCCTCGGCATGCTGGGCATGCATGGCACGATCGAAGCCAACAACGCTATGCAGAACTGTGACGTGCTCCTGGCGGTCGGCGCACGGTTCGATGACCGCGTCATCGGCAACGTGAAGCACTTTGCGCAGAACGATCGCAAGATCATTCATATCGATATCGACCCTTCGAGCATCTCCAAACGCGTCAAGGTCGATATTCCCATCGTTGGCGACGTCAAGGATGTACTGACGGAGCTGATCACCATGGTGAGCGAATCCAGCACTCGGGCCGATGCCGGTGCCTTGGCCGCCTGGTGGGACACGATCGAAGGCTGGCGCAAGCGCGAATGCCTCAAATACGATCGCAGCAACAACGAAGTCATCAAGCCGCAATACGTGGTCGAAACCCTCTGGAACATGACCAAGGATGCCGACACCTATGTGACCTCCGATGTGGGGCAGCATCAGATGTGGGCGGCTCAGTACTATCGATTCGATGAGCCGCGCCGCTGGATCAACTCCGGTGGACTTGGCACGATGGGTGTGGGTATTCCTTATGCCATGGGCATCAAGCTGGCGAAGCCGGACGCCGAAGTGTTCTGCATCACGGGCGAAGGCTCGGTGCAGATGAACATTCAGGAGTTGTCCACCTGCCTGCAATACAACACTCCCATCAAGATCTGTGCGTTGAACAACCGTTACCTTGGCATGGTGCGGCAGTGGCAGGAAATTGAATATTCTGGCCGCTATAGTCACAGCTACATGGACGCGTTACCCAACTTCGTGAAGCTGGCGGAGGCGTATGGCCACGTGGGTCTTCTGATCGAGCGGCCGCAAGACGTCGAGCCCGCGCTGCGCGAGGCGCGCAAGCTCAAGGACCGCACGGTTTTCATGGACTTCCGCACTGATCCGACGGAGAACGTGTTCCCAATGGTTCAGTCTGGCAAGGGCATTACCGAAATGCTTTTGGGATCGGAAGATCTTTAAGCCTAATCGCTCTTCAGCGCTTTGCCATAAAGCGTTTCCAGCTATTCTTTGAGTAGCAATATCTCCAACGACGAATCTATTGCCTGCCGAGCTTGGCGCTTACCAGCGCCAGGGGAGGGCAGCGAAAAGAGGAATCTGCACCCATGAAGCACATCATTGCCGTCCTGCTGGAAAACGAACCCGGCGCGCTGTCCCGCGTCGTCGGCCTGTTTTCCGCACGGGGCTACAACATCGAATCGCTGACCGTGGCTCCCACGGAAGACGCGTCGCTTTCGCGCATGACGATACAGACCACGGGGTCCGATGACGTGATCGAGCAAATCACCAAGCATCTGAACCGCCTCATCGAAGTCGTGAAGGTGGTCGACCTGACCGAGGGCGCGTACACCGAGCGGGAGCTCATGATGGTGAAGGTGCGTGCTGTCGGCAAAGAGCGCGAAGAGATGAAACGTATGGCGGACATCTTTCGCGGCCGAATTATCGACGTCACAGAGAAGAGCTACACCGTCGAGTTGACGGGAGATCAGTCCAAGAACGATGCGTTTTTGCAGGCCATCGACCGCACCGCCATCCTGGAAACCGTTCGAACCGGCGCCAGCGGCATCGGCCGCGGTGAACGCATTCTGCGTGTTTGATCCACTCCGCTTATTTCCTCACCTTTTTTCAATACCCCCTCATCGATTCAACCTGGAGCCAACATGAAAGTTTTCTACGATAAAGACTGTGACCTGAGCCTGATCAAAGGCAAGACCGTGGCCATCATCGGCTATGGCTCGCAAGGGCACGCCCATGCGCAAAACCTGAACGACAGCGGCGTGAAGGTCGTGGTTGGCCTGCGCAAGGGCGGGGCCTCGTGGGACAAGGTCGGCAAGGCTGGCCTCAATGTGCTGGAAGTGAACGAAGCGGTGAAGGCTGCCGACGTCGTCATGATTCTGCTGCCCGACGAGCAGATCGCCGAGGTCTACACGAACAATGTGGCCCCCCACATCAAGCAGGGCGCATCGCTGGCCTTCGCACACGGGTTCAACGTGCATTACAACCAGGTCGTGCCCCGCGCTGACCTGGACGTCTGGATGGTGGCCCCGAAGGCTCCCGGTCATACCGTGCGCAACACCTACACCCAAGGCGGTGGCGTGCCCCATCTGGTGGCAGTGCACCAGGACAAGTCCGGCAAGGCCCGCGACCTGGCCCTGTCGTACGCCATGGCCAATGGTGGCGGCAAGGCCGGCATCATCGAGACCAACTTCAAGGAAGAGACCGAGACCGACCTGTTCGGCGAACAGGCTGTGCTGTGCGGTGGCGCGGTCGAGCTGATCAAGATGGGTTATGAAACTCTGGTCGAAGCCGGCTACGCTCCTGAAATGGCTTATTTCGAGTGCCTGCATGAGCTCAAGCTCATCGTGGACCTGATCTACGAAGGCGGCATTGCCAACATGAACTACTCGATCTCGAACAACGCCGAGTTCGGCGAGTACGTGACCGGCCCGGAAGTGATCAATGCTCAGTCGCGCGAAGCCATGCGCAACGCCCTGAAGCGCATCCAGAACGGCGATTACGCCAAGATGTTCATTCAGGAAGGCCGCCTGAACTATCCATCGATGACGGCTCGCCGCCGCAACACGGCCGACCACAGCATCGAAGTGGTGGGCAACAAGCTGCGCGCGATGATGCCCTGGATCGCCAAGAACAAGCTGGTGGACCAGACCCGCAACTGATCGCCGCCGCGTGCCTGCGGTCTCGGCCGTGGGTAACAAGATTGCAGGGAGGCCACTTCGGTGGCCTTTTTCTTTGGATTCTCATAGTGTGTGCAGGCACTACACTCCGCTGTCTGCCGATCACTGGGATCCGGCAGAGGTACTCTAATTTTGATAGCTGCTTGCGCTGACCGTGTGGGCGCTGGAGGTTCTTTTGATGCACGAGGGCAATGATTTCGCCAATGACACGCCCCTGGTGGTGCGCAAGCGGCGAAAAGGCATCTACATACTGCCCAATCTGTTCACGTTGGCGGCGCTTTTCGGGGGGTTCTATGCCATCGTGATGGCCATGAATGGCCGCTTCGATCTTGCTGCCGTCGGTGTGTTCTGTGCCATGGTGCTCGATAGCCTGGACGGGCGTGTGGCCCGGATGACCAATACGCAGAGTGCCTTTGGCGAGCAGATGGACTCGCTCTCCGACATGGTGTCTTTCGGAGCCGCACCAGCGCTCATTGCCTATGAGTGGGCGCTGAAGGGGCTGGGACGCTGGGGATGGATCGCCGCTTTCGTCTATTGCGCCTGTGCGGCCCTGCGATTGGCCCGTTTCAATGTGAACACCGGCGTGGTGGACAAGCGGTACTTTCAAGGCTTGCCATCGCCTGCCGCCGCCGCATTGGTGGCAGGCTTCATCTGGTTGTTGACGGAACTCGGTGTGCGCCGCGGCGAGACGGGCTGGATGAGCTGGTCACAGGTGAGCTGGACCATGTTCGGCTTCACGCTGTATGCGGGCCTCACGATGGTGACCAATGTCCCGTTTTACAGTTTCAAAGACATTCAGATGAAGAAGAGTGTGCCGTTCGCCGTCATCGTTTTGATCGCGCTGGGTATCGCCATCATCAACATCCACCCACCCACCGTGCTGTTCAGCGTGTTCGTGCTGTATGGTCTGAGCGGATACTTCGTCTATGCGTGGCGCAAGGCGAAAGGGCAGCACAGCAGCGTGATCAGCATGTCCACTGACGAGCCGGACGAACGGGGCCTGCACAAGTGATTGCGCCGCTGCGTCAGGCTGGTGTGCTACATTGCGCCGCATGAAAACGCTGGCACTGCCGCTGCTATCGCTATTCGCTTTCGGGCGAAGACGCTAGCGCACAGGCGCTCTTCTTGCAAAAAGGCCCGTATGCATCCGCAGCGGGCCTTTTTGCTTTGCGTGCCAGAATTTCAACGTTGCGGCCCCCACCATCTCTGGAGAAACACAATGGCAGACAAGCTGATTATTTTCGACACCACGTTGCGCGACGGCGAGCAGTCGCCTGGCGCATCCATGACCAAGGACGAGAAGCTGCGCATTGCGCGCCAACTCGAGCGTCTCAAGGTCGATGTGATCGAAGCGGGGTTTGCTGCCAGCTCCAACGGGGATTTCGAGGCGGTACAGTCCATCGCGCAAGCCATCAAGGACTCGACTATCTGCTCCCTGTCCCGCGCGAACGATCGTGATATTTCGCGCGCAGCGGAAGCGCTGAAAGGGGCCAATAGCGCCCGCATCCATACGTTCATTGCGACGAGTCCGCTGCACATGGAAAAGAAGCTGCGCATGACCCCAGAGCAGGTGCTGGAGCAGGCCAAGCAGTCGGTCCGATTCGCCCGCAACCTGATTGGCGACATCGAGTTCAGCCCGGAGGACGGGTACCGCAGCGAGATGGATTTCCTGTGCCGCGTCCTGGAAGCCGTGATTGCGGAAGGAGCCACCACGATCAACGTGCCCGATACCGTCGGCTATGCGGTTCCCGAACTGTATGGCAACTTCATCAAGACTTTGCGGGAGCGGATTCCCAACAGCGACAAGGCCATCTGGTCGGTGCATTGCCACAACGATCTGGGCATGGCGGTGGCCAACTCTCTGGCGGGCGTGAAGATCGGCGGTGCCCGCCAGGTCGAGTGCACGATCAACGGGCTGGGCGAGCGGGCAGGCAACTGCTCGCTGGAAGAGATCGTGATGGCCGTCAAGACACGCAAGGACTACTTTGGACTGGAGCTGGGCATCGAGGCCCAGCACATCGTGGCGGCCAGCCGCATGGTCAGCCAGACGACGGGGTTCGTCGTGCAGCCCAACAAGGCCGTGGTGGGCGCCAATGCTTTTGCGCATGCCAGCGGGATCCATCAGGATGGCGTGCTGAAGGCCCGTGACACCTACGAAATCATGCGGGCCGAGGATGTGGGCTGGTCTGCCAACAAGATCGTGCTGGGCAAGTTGAGTGGCCGCAATGCCTTCAAGCAGCGTTTGCTTGAATTGGGTGTGCAGCTTGACAGCGAAACGGACGTCAACAGCGCTTTCGCAAAGTTCAAGGAGTTGGCGGACCGCAAAAGCGAGATCTTCGACGAAGACATCTTGGCGCTGGTCAGTGGTGAGAGTGCTGCTAACGAGCAGGAGCAGTATGGCTTCGTGTCGTTGTCGCAGCACAGCGAAACGGGCGAGCGCCCGCAAGCCACCATTGTCTTCACCGTGGGCGGCAAGGAGGTGCGGGGCCAGTCGGATGGCAATGGGCCTGTGGATGCTTCACTCAAGGCCATCGAGTCGCACGTCAAAAGTGGGGCCGAAATGGTGCTCTATTCGGTCAATGCCATCAGCGGTTCGACGGAGAGCCAGGGGGAAGTGACGGTGCGGCTGCAGAACAGCGGCAGGGTGGTGAACGGGGTGGGCGCAGACCCCGACATCGTGGTCGCGTCAGCCAAAGCCTATATCAGTGCGTTGAACAAATTACAAAGTAAAGCCGATCGAGTCGCCGCACAAGGCTGATCATCGAATTTATAATTCATTCACTTTATTGAAAGGTCGCGCAAGGTATTGATCTTGCGCGACTTTTTTCGATTCTGTACACTGACAAACACTTTTTACCGCTTGGAGCATTCTGATGCACGTACGCCCTCGCGCTTCTTCTCGTTTTTTTCGCACCGTCGCATTCCTTGCGATGAGCATTGCGCTCACGGCCACCTCGGTGCACGCGGCAGAGCGAAAGAAGGTGCAGGTCAAGAAGCAGGCTGCATCTTCGACTGCCAAACAGCGTCCTGTGGCACGCTCTGCCACGGTGGTTTCCCGCAAGGCGGTGACCCGTGTCAAGGCCACCACCCGCGCATCTGCGCGCAGCGTGAAGGTCGCCACTCGCATGGTGGCCGTCCCTGAAAAGTTGTCCTTCGGACAAGTCGCCGGCCTGCACTCCCTCACCGATCCCCTGGATTTGAAGTCCAGCGTGGCCTTGGTCATCGACCAGGAGACCAACGAAGTCCTGCTGAGCAAGAACGACCATGCCGTTCTGCCCATTGCATCGCTGACCAAATTGATGACCGGGCTGCTCGTATCGCAAGCCCACTTGCCGATGGATGAGCCCATCACCATCACGCAAGACGATGTGGATACCGAGAAGTTCAGCAGTTCTCGTTTGGCCGTGGGCACGACCCTCACGCGGGGCGAGATGATGCATCTGGCCCTCATGTCCAGCGAAAACCGTGCGGCACATGCCTTGGGCCGCACCTTCCCTGGCGGACTGGAGGCTTTTGTCGCGCAGATGAACGCGAAGGCGAAGCTGCTGGGCATGACGGATACCCGCTATGTGGAGCCCACGGGCCTGTCCAGCCATAACCAGTCCAGTGCCCGCGATCTGGCCACCTTGGTCAATATTGCCCATGGCGATCCCATGCTGCGCGAACTCACTACGTCTCCCAGCTATGAAGTGGCCGTGGGGCGCCGCACGCTGCAGTACAACAACACCAATCGGCTCGTGAAAAGCCCGGCTTGGGACATCGGCCTTCAGAAGACGGGCTACATCTCCGAAGCAGGCCGTTGCCTGGTGATGCAGGCTCAGATATCGGGCCGCAAGCTGATCATGGTTTTCCTGGATTCTGCAGGCAAGTTCAGCCGCCTGGGCGATGCTGAGCGCGTGCGCAACTGGGTGGAAAAACTGCCTTCCATTGGTGGTGCGCCCACCCTTCACGCCATCGGCACGAAGCCCTAACGCAACTCGGTCCCCGCCTGTTCTGAATGGCAGGGCTTGAGATCAGGAGAGGCGAAAGACCAAAGGCGATCCGACCCCTTTGAACCACGCGCATTGTTTGCCATGCGCGTTTTTTTCTTGGGGCATGCTAGGGGGCAGTTGTTTTGTCGCGCCGGCTGGTGGAATAACCCAGGGCCTGGGAGATTTCGCTGGCAGTCGCCTGGAGCTTTGGCAGCCAGTTCTCATCCAGGCGATCCGCAGGGGCGGAGATCGAAAGGCCTGCGACCAGATGGGCCTGGTCGTCGTACACGCCCGCTGCCATGCAGCGCACGCCAAGTTCGAGTTCCTCGTTGTCTCGCGCAATACCGTATTGGCGGGCTTTGCCCAATTCGCGCTCCAGCACCGGCAGCTGCGTGATGCTGTTGCGGGTGTGTCCTGACAGGCCAGTGCGCATCGCATAGGCTCTGACCCGCTGAGGATCGTCTGCGGCCAGAAACAGTTTGCCCGTCGACGTCAGATGCAGCGGCGCTCGGCCGCCGATGGCACGGACCACCTGCATGCCGGAGCGTTCGCTGTAGGCTCGCTCGACATACACGATCTCATCGCCCTGGCGCATGCTCAGATTGACGGGCTGCTGGATCAGCTTGTGCAGGTTGCGCATCGGGGTCAGCGCCGCATCGCGCACGCTCAGGCGCGCTTTCACTAGGTTGCCCAATTCCAGCAAACGCATGCCGAGGCGGTAGCTGCCGGATTCCGGGCGGTCCACAAAACGGCCGATGGTCAGGTCGTTCAGGATGCGGTGGGCCGTGGAAGGGTGCAAACCGGTCTTCTCGCTGATTTCCTTGAGGGAAATCGCTTCCTCGCGCGAGGTGAGCACGTCGATGAGTGCAAACATGCGCTCCAGCACCTGGACGCTGGGTTTGGCGGGCGCGCCGGCATCGTCTTTTTTCATGGTGATGTGTGTTGACGAGAAGCGCGCATTTTATCTTGTGAAATGCAGGGCGGCCGTCTTCACCATCTCATGGCGCGAGTCTCCATTCGCCGTTGGTCCGCAATTCATGGGGCAGGAAGCGTGCCTTGTAGTTCATCTTCGGGCTCTCTTCGATCCAGTAGCCCAGGTAGACATAGGGCAGATCCAGAGTGCGCGCCTGCTCGATCTGCCACAGCACGTTGTAGGTGCCGTAGCTGCAGCTGGGGTCGGGTTCGTAGAACGTGTAGACGGCAGACAAGCCGTCGTCCAACACGTCCAGAATCGAGACCATCCGCAATGCACCGGGTGTGCCGTCCAGGTCGGGTTCACGGAACTCCACGAGCCGGGAGTTGACCCGGCTCTGCAGCAGGAACTGGGTGTACTGGTCGATGCTGTCGTGGTCCATGCCGCCGCCGCAGTGGCGCAGGTTCTGGTAGCGCAGATAAAGCTGGTAGTGCTCGGGCACGTAGCCCAGGCGCAGGACGCGTGCCTGCAGGTTTCCGTGCTTCGCCCATGCGCGGCGCTGGCTGCGATCGGGCTTGAACGATTTGGACAGCACGCGCAGCGGCGTACAAGCTTGGCAGCCATCGCAGTAGGGGCGGTAGGTGAACATGCCGCTGCGGCGAAACCCCCGCGACACCAAATCCGAATACACATCGTTCTGGATCAGGTGGCTGGGGGTGGCAACCTGCGAGCGTGCCTGCCGTGCAGGCAGGTAGCTGCATGGGTAAGGGGCCGTGGCATAAAACTGCAAGGTGTGCAGCGGCAGATCGTTGAGTTGCGTCATCCCGGATTCCCAGTAGGGGGCATCAGCGCAGTCCAGTATACGGGCTCGAATTTCCAGGAAACCGGTGCTTCCCGGGAGGCCTTTGCCACGTGGTCGAGGAACCGGGCGCGGTCTATTTCATGGGCGCCGAAAGACGCCAGATGGGCTGTGTTCTGCTGGCAGTCGATGAGCGCCACGCCGTGGTGCCGGCACAAGCACACGAAAGCTGCGAGCGCGACCTTCGATGCATCGGTGGCGTGGGCGAACATCGATTCGCCAAAAACGGCTTTGCCCAGCGCGATGAAGTACAGCCCGCCGACGAGCCGGCCGTCGACCCACGCCTCCACGCTGTGCGCAAAGCCGGCGGTGTGGAATGCACGATAGGCGTCCACCATCTGCGGCACGATCCAGGTGCCGTTCTGGCCCGACCTTGGCGTGCCGGCACAGGCCTTGATGACCGCGCCGAAGTCATGGTCCACGCGGATTTCGCACTGGGGCGAGACGCGGAATTTCTGCAAGGTGCGGCGCAGTGAACGGTGCAGATGAAATTCCGCCACGGGCAGCACCATGCGGGGATCGGGGCTCCACCAGAGCACGGGTTGACCGGGGCTGAACCACGGAAAAATGCCTTGCTGGTAAGCACTTTTCAATTGGGCGACGCTGAGATTTCCACCAGCGGCCAGCAGTCCCGGGGCCGCGGATTCGCTGCCCCAGCTGAGCGCCACGCTGGGAAATTCGTCGCCGGGTTGCAGCCAAGGCAAATGATCGTCAGCCATGCACAGGGAAAAATGGAAGAAGCAATGCATTGTCGCCGAGTGCGCAGGGCTGCGGGGCGGGGAGGCCACCTTCGGATCGGTTGTGCGGAGACTGCTTGGATGGAGTCGATCCGAGCCTGCCTTCAGCAGGCGATGGCAAAAAGGCCATCCCCGCGGATGGCCTTTCACTGGGGCGAGTGGCGGCGCTCGGGCCGCAGCCTCATCCGATCAGGGAATCAGGTGAACCTGCTCCACCTCGAACTCCATTTTGCGGATGCCCTTGTCGACCTCTCCCACCAGTTCCACCCGCTGCTGGGCACTGATGGGTTGGCCTGCCGGAAAGCGTTTGTCCGAAATCTCGACGGGCATGCGGCCGCTGTCGTCTGCGAAGGTGTAGTTTTTGCCACCGTCATGGGACACGATGCGGCCTTGCAGGCGGACGTGCTGGTCGTCCGTGGCGGTGTCGAGCAGTTGCTTGACCGTCATCGTGGGCACCGAGGTGGGCCCGGTGTAGCCACTGCCGGCTGCGGGTGCTGCAGCATGTTCGCCCGTGGTGGGGCCGGTGTACTGCGCCATGGCCGGTGCGGCGGCGCCCAGCAGGCCGAGGGTGAGAACGAACGCGGTGGTGGTTTTCTGCATGGATTCACTCCTTTGGGATGATTGAATGGCCTGCGGGTTGGGTGACCCGCAGCAAGGAACCACAAAGGATGCCGAAGCGGCAGAGGGCAGGGTGTAGGCGATGGCCGGACGGCCGGTTCGGTCGATGTCGGCAATGCCTGGTCAAAAAA
>NZ_BAAJYS010000061.1:0-17554 GCF_057543315.1 Acidovorax sp. KPB24-07 | reverse complement strand
CGCAGCAGGCCGCCCACCACGCCGCTGATGCCGGCGATTCGCCCCGCCAGCAGGAAAAAGCCCCCGGCCGCCAGGCCGATGAGCGCGCCGCCCGCCAACGCGGTGCCGGGGGTGAAGGCGTTCCAGTCGATGGCCATGGGGTTCACTCCTTGGGGCAATACAGGCGGTACAGCACCGCCAGGATCTCGAGCAGCGCGGCGTCGGCCACGCGGTAGTGGATGTTCTTGCCCTCGCGCCGGGTCTCCACTACGCCCTGGGTGCGCAGCACGCCGAGCTGCTGCGACAGCGTGGGCTGCTGGATGCCCAGACGTGCCTGCAGGTCGCCCACGCACTGCTCGCCCTGCGACAGCTGGCACAGCAGCAGCAGCCGGTCTTCGTTGGCCAGGGCCTTCAGGGCCGAGACGGCCTGGCTGGCCGCCTGGCGCAGGCGCTCGGGGTCGATGGGGGTGGGGTCCATGGGAAGATCGATGCAAAAGCCGTCACAAGGCCACCGAAAGGTCGGCGTTGGATTCAATATATCAAACCACATAATATCTGTGGAAAGATTGTTGTCCGCTGAACCGCCTGAAAGGCCGCCCGCCATGCCCCGTACCACTTCCCTGCAGTCGTTCTTCGATCCCGCCACGGGCACGGTGACCCACCTCGTGTGGGATCTGGCGACGCGGTGCGCGGCCATCATCGATCCGGTGCTCGACTTCGATGCCGCCGCGGGCCGCACCGCCACCCGCTCGGCCGATGCGGTGCTGGCCTGCGTGCGCGAGCGGGGGCTCACGGTGCAGTGGATCCTGGAGACCCATGTGCATGCCGACCACCTGTCGGCCGCGCCGTACCTGAAGGCGCAGGCGGGGGGACGCATCGCGGTGGGCGAGCACATCCGCGCGGTGCAGGCCGCCTTCGGCCGGCTCTTTCCCGCCGAGACCGGCGCGGCGGACGGCAGCCCGTTCGACCATCTGGTGCGCGATGGCGAGACGCTGCGGCTGGGCGACACGCCCGTCACGGCCCTGTGGGTGCCAGGGCACACGCCGGCCGACATGGCCTACCTTGTGGACGGCGCGGCCTTCGTGGGCGACACGCTCTTCATGCCCGACGTGGGCACGGCGCGGGCGGACTTTCCCGGGGGCGATGCGGCCACGCTCTACCGTTCCATCCAGCGGCTGCTGGCGCTGCCGGGCGACACGCGCCTGTTCGTGTGCCACGACTACCCTCCGGCCGGGCGCGCGCCGCAATGGGAGACCACGGTGCAGGCGCAGCGCGAACACAACATCCACGTGGGCGGCGGCGTGGCCGAGGCGGATTTCGTCGCCCTGCGCCGTGCGCGCGACGCCACGCTGGGCGCGCCGGCGCTGCTGCTGCCCTCCCTGCAGGTCAACGTGCGCGCAGGGCAACTGCCGCCCCCCGAGGCGAACGGCATCGCCTACCTGCGCATTCCGCTGAACGCGTTCGGGACGCCGCCGGCCGCCTGAGCCCGGGCGTTGTCGGGCCGTGCGGGATCGCTCCTACCCGGTAACAGGTGCCGGGCCCACTGCCCCGGCGCTGGCACGGGGCGAAGCTGTGGGCATCCGGCGCACCGTTTCACGGACCGCGTCCCCACCGACCGACCCAAGGAGCCCGCCATGCGCACCCCCATCGTTCCCGACACCGCCATCGACCCCACCGACGATCCCACGGCCGAAATGCCGGAAGGCGACGACATCAACGACCACCTGGAAGCCGAGCAGGACGTTTCGGACGGCATCGAGGACATCTCGGTGCAGGCCTTCGACGACCCGCGCAGCGGCGGCCCGCTGAACTTCGACGACGGTACCGACATGGCCCACCCCCGCGGCAAGACCGGCCGCGACGGCGGCACCTGGGAGGCCGAGGGCAGCGACAGCGGCGACCTGGAGCCACCGGCCGAGATGCTCTCCGACCGCAACGGCCCGAGCGACCCGGACGCCAAGCGCACCGGCTGACGCGGCGCGGCAACGCAGCAAAAAAACAAAAAAGGGGCGCCCGTGCGCCCCTTTCTGTTTTGCTATTAAAAATATAGCGGTATGCCCTAGTGGAACATGCGGTTGCGGCCCAAAAGGCTTCAAGCGCCTGACGTGGAGGCCGCCGCCGTTCCACGGCCCGTTCAGTGCACCACCATCAGGTGGAAGGGCCACACATACGCCTGCAGCGTCACGTACAGCCCCACCAGGCAGGCCAGCGCGATCGAGTGGAAGAACACGTAGCGCAGGATGTCGCCCTCGTGGTTGAACCAGCGGGTGGCCGTCGATGCCACCACGATCGACTGCGCATCGATCATCTTGCCCATCACCCCGCCCGAGCTGTTGGCCGCGCCCATGAGGTTGGGCGACAGGCCCAACTGCTCGGCGGCGACCTTCTGCATGCCGCCGAACAGCACGTTCGAGGCCGTGTCCGAGCCGGTGAGCGCTACGCCCAGCCAGCCCATCAGCGTGCCGAAGAACGGGTAGAACACGCCCGTGTTGGCGAACGCCAGCCCCAGCGTGGTGTCGGTGCCCGAATAGCGCGTGAGCGTGCCCAGGGCCAGCATGAGCACGATGGTCAGCAGCGAAAAGCGCACCAGCCACACCGTCTTGAAGAACGTGCGCGCGATGGCGACCGGGTTGTATTTCATGAAGAACGCGCTCACCACCGCCGACAGCAGGATGGCGGTGCCGGTGGCCGACAGCAGGTTCAGCGTGTACACCGCGCCCTCCTTGGTGGGCGTGGGCACCACGGGCGGCACCTTCTCGATCAGGTTGTGCAGGCCGGCCATGGGGAAGGCGGGCGCGAACAGGCCGTTGAGCCAGGCCTTGACCGACGGCAGGCCCCAGATGAACACGAACACCGACAGGATGACCCAGGGCGTCCAGGCGGCCACCAGCGCGGCGCGGCTGTGCGCGGTGACGGGCTGGGGCGGCTTGGCCTCCGAGGCGCTCACGTCGCGCCCGCGCAGCGAGGCCGAAGTCCACACCGTCTTGGGCTTCCACACGCGCAGGAAGGCCACCAGCGAGGCCATGGAGACGATGGCGGCGATGATGTCCACCAGTTCGGGGCCGATGAAGTTGGACACCAGGTACTGGGGCACGGCGAAGGACACCGCCGTCACCAGGATGGCGGGCCAGATCTCCCACATGCCCTTGCGGCCCGCGAAGGCCCAGATCAGCCAGAACGGCACCAGCAGCGAGAAGAACGGCAGCTGCCGCCCCACCATCGCCGTCACCTCCATCAGGTCGTAGCCGTGTACCTTGGCCAGCGTGATGACCGGCGTGCCCAGCGCCCCGAACGCCACCGGCGCCGTGTTGGCGATGAGCGACAGGCCCGAGGCGGCCAGCGGCGAGAAGCCCAGCCCGATCAGGATGGCCGCCGTCACCGCCACCGGGGTGCCGAAGCCCGCCGCGCCCTCGAAGAACGCGCCGAAGCTGAAGGCGATCAGCAGCAGCTGGATGCGCCGGTCGCCGGTGATGCCTGAGAGCGAATCCTGCAGCACCTTGAAGCTGCCGTTCTGCTCGGTCAGCTGGTGCAGGAAGATGATGTTCAGCACGATCCAGCCGATGGGCAGCAGGCCGGTGAAGCCGCCGTACAGCGCTGCGCGCCCGGCCATGTCGGCCGGCATGCCGTAGGCGAAGATGGCCACCAGCAGCGCCGCGACCAGGCCCAGCCCGGCCGCGATGTGCGCCTTGATGTGAAAGAAGCCCAGCGCGGCGAGCATCACGACCACCGGGATCGCGGCCAGCGCGGTGGAAATGATCATGTTGCCGAACGGGTCGTAGATTTGCTGCCAGGTCATGGGTTTGTCTCCGGTGTTCTATCGGTGTGCGGACCGCGGGGCCCCGTGCCGCGGCCCTCTGCCGGGACCTGCGCCGGCCCACTGTAGAAATTTGCGGAGAGCGCGGCGTGAAAAACCTTCGCGGCCCGCGTGAAGGCTTTTCAAACCGTGTCAGTTCCGTGTCAGCCGCTGCGCCCGCAGGGGCTGCACCCCGCTGTCCCGGAGCGCCCGGCGTCCATCAGGGGCCGTCGTGCAGCGCCTGGCGCAGCCAGTCCACGAAGGCCGCGCACTCCCAGCGCTCGAGTGCGCCGGCCTTCCAGCACAGGAAATAGTCGTGCGGCGACGGCAGGCTGTCGCGCGACAGGCGCACGAGCTGGCCGCTCTCCAGCCAGGGCTGGCCCGCGCGCAGGCGCAGCAGCGCCACGCCGAAGCCGGCCACCGCCGCGTCCCAGGCCATGCCCAGGTCGTTGAACTGGCTGCCCACCACCGGCTCGGGCTGGGCGATGCCCACGGCCTTGAACCAGGTGCGCCAGGGCTCCAGCGCGCAGCGGATGAAGCGCACGCGCGCCGCCGCCTCGTCCGTCGCCAGGCCGTCCAGCGGACCGGTCTCGGCCAGGTATTCGGGGCTGCACACCGGCGTGATCCGGTCGGCGAAGAGCTGCACCGATTCGCGGTCGGGAAAGTGCCCGGTGCCGAAGCGCACCTCCACGTCGGCCTCCTCGGCCATCATGTGGTGCACCGGCAGCGACACCTGCAGCTGCAGCTCGATGTCCGGGTAGGCGTGGCGGAACTGCGCGATGCGCGGCAGCAGCATCTGGCGCGCGAAGGTCGGCGTCACGCCCAGGCGCAGGCGCGTCGCCTGGCCTACGCCCAGGGTGCCGGGCACGTGCTGCAGCGCGGCGATGGCCTCGCGCACCCGCTCCAGGTAGGCGGCGCCGGCGGGCGTCAGGCTGAAATCGCCGCGCGCGAAGAGCTTGACGGCCAGCAGCGTCTCCATCTGGCGGATGCGGTGGCTCACCGCGCTCGGCGTCACGCTCATCTCCTCGGCCGCGTGCGTCACGCTGCGCAGCCGCGCCAGCGCCTCGAACGCCAGCAGGCCCTGGATCGGCGGAATGCGCGGCGGGGCCATGCGTGCGGCGGGCCCGTCAGGCGACGGTGGTGGCCGACGCGATCACGCCGCCCCCCGAGGCACACCTCGCCGTCGTACAGCACGGCGGACTGGCCCGGGGTGACGGCCCACTGCGCGTCGGGAAATTCCAGCGCGAAGCCGCCGTCCGCCTGCGGATCGATGCGGCAGGGCGCATCGGCCTGGCGGTAGCGCGTCTTGGCCGCCAGCAGGCCGGCGGCGGGCGGCGCGCCGGCCACCCAGCTCGCATCGCCCGCCTGCAGCGTGTGCGACTGCAGCCAGGGGTGGTCATGGCCCTGCACCACGCGCAGCACGTTCTTGTCCAGGTCCTTGCGCGCGACGAACCAGGGGGCGTGGTCCCCGCTGCCCCGCTGCGCGCCCTTTTCCTTCACCCCGCCGATCCCCAGGCCCTGGCGCTGGCCCAGCGTGTAGAAGCTCAGGCCCTGGTGGCGGCCCAGCGTGCGCCCGCGCTCGTCCTGGATCGGCCCCGCCGCATGGGCGATGTAGCGGTTCAGGAACTCGCGAAACGGCCGCTCCCCGATGAAGCAGATGCCGGTGGAGTCCTTCTTCTTGGCATTGGGCAGGCCGATCTCTTCGGCGATGCGGCGCACCTCGGTCTTGTGCAGCTCGCCCACGGGAAACAGCGTCTTCGACAGCTGCGCCTGGTTCAGGCGGTGCAGGAAATAGCTCTGGTCCTTGGACGGGTCCAGGCCCTTGAGCAGTTCGAACAGGCCGCTCCCCGGGTTCTGCCGCACCCGCGCGTAATGGCCGGTCGCGATCTTCTCGGCGCCCAGGCGCATGGCGTGATCCAGGAAGGCCTTGAACTTGATCTCGGCGTTGCACAGCACGTCAGGGTTGGGCGTGCGGCCGGCCTGGTACTCGCGCAGGAACTCGGCGAACACGCGGTCCTTGTACTCGGCGGCGAAGTTCACGTGCTCGATCTCGATGCCGATCACGTCGGCCACGGCGGCCGCATCCACGAAGTCGATGTTGGAGGAGCAGTATTCGCTGTCGTCGTCGTCTTCCCAGTTCTTCATGAAGATGCCGACGACCTCATGGCCCATGGCTTTCAGCAGATGGGCGGTGACCGCGGAATCCACGCCGCCGGACAGGCCGACGACGACGCGGTGCTTGGGGGTTGCTGTCATGGCCGGAATTGTATTTTTTATGCCGCCGCGGCCGGGGGCGTGCCGGCAGAACGCCAGGTGCGCCGCGGGGCATGCGATCCGGCCGGATCTGTTGTGCTATTGAATTAATAGCAACAAGGGCAATCAATCCGACGGCATGGAGGCGATACGGGCCAAAACGCGGCGGTGGCGGGCGCCGTGCGGCCCGCCCGGGTCAGCGCGGCTGCAGCACGCTGGCGTCGGTGTGGATGAGCTCCAGCGGGTAGCGCTTGCCGGCCAGGTAGTCCTCGATGCACTCCATCACCAGCGGGCTGCGGTGGCGGTCCGCGCAGCAGCGGATCTCGTCGAGCGTCATCCACACGGTGCGCACGATGCCGTCGTCCAGCGTGCGCCAGGCATGCACCGGCCCCACCGAGCCGGCGAAGGCAAAGCGCAGGTAGGTGATGTCGTCGCCCGTGCGGGTGCGCGTGAAGCGGTTGAGGTACACGCCCACCAGTGCCGTGGGGGTGAAGTCGCAGGCGGTTTCCTCCAGCACCTCGCGCACGCAGCCGTCGATGGGCGACTCGCCCGGGTCCAGGTGGCCCGCCGGGTTGTTCAACCGCAGCCCGTCGGCCGTGTCTTCTTCCACCAGCAGGAAGCGGCCGTCCTGTTCGATGACGGCGGCCACGGTGACGTTGGGTTTCCAGCGGTTCGGCATGGCGGCCATTATGACGAGAGGGCATGTCAGGCCGTGTAGGGGATGCGCGACACGCGGGCGAGGACGGCGATTCGCCCGGCATCGGTATGGACGGACATCGAAGGGTACGGCCTGCCGATCGCCTGCCGCGCCACCGGTGGCTGACAAGCGGACGCGGCGTTGGCCTCCAAACCTTCTCCTTGGCGTCTGCGCAAGATGGATTGGGTTAGGCTTGCAAAGACATGCCCGCGCACGCGCTCCCGCACCCCGGCGAGTGGCCAGAGGGCTCCCCCGCCCCTTCCCCCATAAAGGATCCCACGATGCAAAACTTCTCCGACCCAGCGCTGACCCGGCGAGACCTGTTCGTCGTGGGGGCCGCCTCGGCTTCTGCGGTGGCCGCCACCGGGGCCGCCGCCCGCACCGCGGCGCCGCTGCCGGCCAAGTCCGGCGCGCTGGCGCCCCAGGGCGAGACGGCCATGCCGGTGCGCATGACCATCAACGGCCAGCAGCACACGCTGTCGCTGGACACCCGCACGACGCTGCTCGACGCCCTGCGCGAGCACCTGCACCTCACCGGCACCAAGAAGGGCTGCGACCACGGGCAGTGCGGTGCCTGCACGGTCATCGTCGATGGCCGCCGCATCAATGCCTGCCTGACCCTGGCGGTGATGCACGAGGGCGCGCAGGTCACCACCATCGAAGGCCTGGGCCAGCCGCAGAAGCTGCACCCGCTGCAGGCCGCGTTCGTCAAGCACGACGGCTACCAGTGCGGCTACTGCACGCCGGGCCAGATCTGCTCGGCCGTGGGGGTGCTGCAGGAAATCAAGGCCGGCATTCCCAGCCATGTGAGCGGCGACCTCACGGCGCAGCCCCTGCTCTCGGCCGACGAGATCCGCGAGCGCATGAGCGGCAACCTCTGCCGATGCGGGGCCTATTCCAACATCCTGGATGCGATCACCGAAGTGGCCACCACGAACGGGAGTGCTGCATGAAGCCATTCACCTACGAACGCGCGGCCTCGGTGCAGGCCGCCGCAGCCGCCGCCGCAGGCAACCCGCAGGCCCGGTTCATCGCCGGCGGCACGAACCTGCTGGACCTGATGAAGCTGCAGATCGAGGCGCCCACGCACCTCATCGACATCAACGGCCTGGGCCTGGACCGCATCGAGCCCGTGCCGGAGGGCGGCCTGCGGATCGGTGCGCTGGTGCGCAACACCGACCTGGCGGCGCATGCCGGCGTGCGGCGCGACTACGGCCTGCTGTCGCGCGCCCTGCTGGCCGGTGCGTCGGGCCAGTTGCGCAACAAGGCGACCACCGCCGGCAACCTGCTGCAGCGCACGCGCTGCCCCTACTTCTACGACACCAACATGCCGTGCAACAAGCGCCAGTCGGGCGCGGGCTGCGCGGCCATCGGCGGCGTCACGCGCCAGCATGCGGTGGTGGGCGCGAGCGAGGCCTGCATCGCCACGCACCCGAGCGACATGGCCGTCGCCATGCGGGCGCTGGATGCGGTGGTCGAGACGGTGCGGGCGGACGGCCAGCCACGCCGCATTCCCATCGCCGACTTCCACCGGCTGCCGGGCAACACCCCGCACATCGAGACCGCGCTCGACGCCGGCGAATTCATCACCGCCGTGACGCTGCCCGCGCCCGTGGGCGGCACCCACATCTACCGCAAGGTGCGCGACCGCTCCTCGTACGCCTTCGCGCTCATTTCCGTGGCGGCCGTGCTGCAAAAGGACGGCACGGGCCGCGTCGCCCTGGGCGGCGTGGCGCACAAGCCCTGGCGCATGGCGTCGGCGGACGCGGCCCTGCCGCAAGGCGCGCAGGCCGCCACGGCGCAGTTGCTGGGCGCGGCGCGCCCCACCCACGAAAAACGCATTCAAGGTGGCCCTGGTCGAGCGCACGCTCGCCGGCGTGCTGGCCGAGGCGAAAGGCCAATCATGAAATTCGACACCCCGGCTTCGCACAATGCCATCGACCAGCTCAAGGTGGTCGGCCAGCCGCTGGACCGCATCGACGGCCCGCTCAAGACCAGCGGACAGGCGCGCTATGCCTACGAACAGCACGACGTCGTGGCGCGCCAGGCGTACGGCTACATCGTGGGATCGTCCATCGCCAAGGGGCGGATCGCCTCGATGGACCTGACCGCCGCGCGCGCCGCGCCGGGCGTGCTGGCCATCGTCAATGCCCAGAACGCCGGCAAGCTCGGCAAGGGCAAGATGAACGTCGCCCGCCTGCTGGGCGGCAGCGGCATCGAGCACTACCACCAGGCCGTCGCGCTGGTCGTGGCCGAAACCTTCGAGCAGGCCCGCGCCGCGGCGCATCTGCTGAAGATCGATTACGTCAGCACGCCTGGCGCGTTCGACCTGGCGGCCGAGCGTGGTTCCGCCACCGTGCCCAAGTCCTCCAAGCCCGAGAGCGCGTTCGGCAACTTCGCCGGCCGCTATCCCGAGGCCCCGGTGCGGCTGGATGTCACCTACACCACGCCCGACCACACCCACGCGATGATGGAGCCCTTCGCCTCGCTGGCGGCCTGGGAGGGCGACCACCTCACGGTGTGGCTGTCCAACCAGATGATCGCCTGGACCGCGGGCGACCTGGCCAAGACCCTGGGCCTGGCGCCGGACAAGGTGCGGCTGGTGTCGCCCTACATCGGCGGCGGCTTCGGCGGCAAGCTCTTCCTGCGGGCCGACACCGTGCTGGCCGCGCTGGGCGCGCGCGCGGCAGGCCGGCCGGTCAAGGTGGCGATGCAGCGCCCGCTCATGGCCAACAACGGCACGCACCGGCCCGCGACCATCCAGCGCATCCGCATCGGCGCGGGCCAGGACGGGCGGATCACCGCCATCGGCCATGAAAGCTGGTCCGGCAATCTGCCCGGCGGCGACCCCGAGGACGCCATCGCGCAGACACGGCTGCTGTATGCCGGTGCCCACCGCTACACGGCGCTGCGCATCTCGCAGCTGGACCTGCCCGAGGGCAATGCCATGCGCGCGCCCGGCGAGGCGCCCGGGCTGATGGCGCTGGAGATCGCCATGGACGAAATGGCCGAGCGGCTGGGCATCGACCCCATCGAATTCCGCGTCCTTAACGACACCCAGACCGATCCTGAAAAGCCGGGCCGCAAGTTCTCGCAACGCCAGCTGGTCGAGTGCCTGCGCCTGGGCGCGGAGCGCTTCGGCTGGAGCCAGCGCAGCGCGGCACCGGGCCAGCGGCGCGAGGGCCGGTGGCTGGTCGGCATGGGCTTGGCCGCGGGCTTTCGCAACAACCTGCTGATGAAGTCGGCCGCGCGCGTGCGCCTGGACCGCACGGGGCGCGTGACCGTGGAGAGCGACATGACCGACATCGGCACCGGCAGCTACACCATCATGGGCCAGACGGCCGCTGAGGTGATGGGCGTCGCGCTCCAGCAGGTGGACGTGCGCCTGGGCGATTCCGCCTTTCCGGCCTCGGCCGGCTCGGGCGGCCAGTGGGGCGCCAACAACGCGACGGCCGGCGTGTACGCGGCCTGCATGAAGCTGCGCGAGACGATCGCGCGCAAGCTCGGCGTGGCGCCGGCCGATGCCGTGTTCGCCGATGGCATGGTGCGCGCGGCGGGGCGTTCGGTGCCCTTGGGCGAGGCGGCGGGTGAGGCCGGCCTGGTGGCCGAGGACGCCATCGAATACGGCGACCTCGACAAGCAGTACCAGCAGTCCACTTTCGCCGGGCATTTCGTCGAGGTGGGCGTGGCGGTGGACACGGGCGAAGTGCGGGTGCGCCGCATGCTGGCCGTGTGCGCGGCGGGCCGCATCCTCAACCCCAAGACCGCCCGCAGCCAGGTCATCGGCGCGATGACCATGGGCGTGGGTTCGGCGCTCATGGAAGAGCTGGCCGTGGACAAGCGCCGGGGCTTCTTCGTCAACCACGACCTGGCCGGCTACGAGGTGCCGGTGCATGCCGACATCCCGCACCAGGAGGTCATCTTCCTGCCGGAGACCGACCCCATCTCCTCGCCCATGAAAGCCAAGGGCGTGGGCGAACTGGGCCTGTGCGGCGTCGGCGCCGCCGTGGCCAACGCGGTCTACAACGCCACGGGCGCGCGGGTGCGCGACTACCCCATCACCCTGGACAAGCTGCTGCCGCACCTGCCGGCCCAGGCCTGACGTCGGAGGGAACGCGCCGTGGACAACCTCGATTTCCGGGTGCTGCACACCCTGCTCGACTGGCGCCGCGCGGGGGGGCACGGCTGGCTCGTCACCGTGGTGCGGACGTGGGGCTCGTCGCCCCGGCCCGTGGGCTCCATTCTTGCGCTATCGGACCGCGGCGCGGTCGTGGGCTCCGTCAGTGGCGGCTGCATCGAGGACGACCTGATCGCCCGGTGCTGCACGCCCGGCCGGGACGATGCCCTGCCCCGGGACCCGGCGAAGCCGGTGCTCCTGAAGTACGGCGTGTCCGCCGATGAGGCCCACCGGTTCGGACTGCCCTGCGGCGGCACGCTGGAGTTGCTGGTGGAGCGCGATCCGGCGCTCGACTCGCTGCAGGCCCTGGTCGAGTCGCTGGCCGAGGGCTGCCTGGTGCGCCGCAGCGTGCGGCTCTCCGATGGGGCGGTCACTCTGTCCGAGGCCCGCGGCGCGCAGGCCTTCCATGCGGATGCGCAAACGGTGGACAGCACCTTCGGCCCGCAGTACCGCATGCTGCTGATCGGCGCGGGGCAACTGGCCGAATACCTGGCCACCATGGCCGGCTTCAACGGCTTCGCGGTGACGGTGTGCGACCCGCGGGTGGAGTACCGCGGCGCGTGGTCGGTGCCCGGCACCGCGCTGGCCGATGGCATGCCCGACGACGTGGTGCTGGCCTTCCGCCCCGATCGGCGCAGCGCCGTGATCGCGCTGACGCACGACCCCAAGCTGGACGATCTCGCCCTGCTGGAGGCGCTGAAGACCGATGCGTTCTATGTCGGCGCCATCGGCAGCCGGCGCAACAACGCAGCGCGGCGCCAGCGGCTGGCCGAGCACTTCGACCTGGACGCACCGGCGCTGGCGCGGTTGAAGGGGCCCATCGGCCTGTTCATCGGCAGCAAGACGCCGGCGGAGATCGCCGTGAGCGTCATGGCCGAGGTGTTGAGTGTCCGCAACGGGGTGGCGATCCCGCCGCAGATGCAGGTGGCGCCTGCGAAGGAATGGCTGGCGGGTTGAGGCGTGCCTCTCGCCAGGGGTGATCGGACGGAGCCCTTGCCATGCCCGCGCCACCCTCTGACATGCCCTGCGGCTCACTTTTTGTCGGTGGCCTTCTGGATTTCCGACTGGAACGCGTCGCTGCTGCGAAGGCGCAGGTATTCCTGGTAGGCCTCCTCGTAGGCCTTTGTGTCCAGCCCATACGAACGCGACAACTCTTCATACCGATCGGCTCCCGAACGGCGCCACAGGGCGAGGTCCGCGATCACCTCGGCACGGGACAATCCTTGTTGCCTGGACGCGCCTTCCTGTGCTTGGGATGGCACCGCGAAGGACATGGCAAGGGCCAGCACCGCAGCGGCTGCCGGGAGCATGCCGCGGCGTGCTCCCGATGGGTTCTGGGCGGTCTTCATGGACGACATGGCATGCAATTGGGAATAAGACATTTGAGGTTCTCCAAATCAATCAAGGAATGGGTGGGGCCGCATCAAGCGCGGGTTTTCAAATGGAGCATGGGGTGGTGCTCGTAATGGCCGATTCCTTGTCGGATCAGCGGGTCCCCGGAGGTGAGTGCGGTGATTTCCTGGTCGTCGGCGATTTGAAAGAGCGATACGCCATAACCCCCCGCAGGGTCCATCACGGGACCATGGGCGACGATCAGCCCTTGAGCGAGCAGCTTGTCCAGGTACATCCCGTGTTGCTTCATTCCCTCCTGCTCATCGGCAGACATCGTGGGGAGAAAATCCGCGCGGGGAGGAATGAATTTGCAGAGAAAATATTTCATGGTGTGTTTTCGGTTGGTTTGCCAAACCCCGGTTTTTCCAGTGTCACGCTGTGGTTTTCACGCTTTTCAAAATCGCGCCTTCGAAAATTTTCGGAAGGTAGCTTTGAAGGAACAGAATCATTCCGGTCATCTTCCCCACCGGGTTGCTGAACCTGGGCTCTTTCGTCCCGATCAACCGGGTAATGGTCTGCACCACGGCATCGGGTGCTTCGGCTTCGTCAATGCCCTTTTGCGTCGCTGCATCGGCCTGCCTGCGGTAGGCGTTGTAGTCAGCGATGCGAGCCGTGTTGGCCGCAACGGCGTTGTGGGCCAGATTGGTTTTGAACCAGACGGGTTCCACCATACTGACCTTGATATTGAACGGGTCCAATTCGAACCGCAGGGATTTGAAAAACCCTTGCACCGCGTGTTTGGATGCGGAGTAATAAGACAGGTTGGGTGGGCCGATCAGGCCGACGATGGAACTCACCGTGATGATCTGCCCCCGCTTTTGCTTGCGGAAATGGGGCAGCAAGGCGTTGGTGACCTTGACCGTGCCCCAGAAGTTGGTTTCGAACTGGTCACGGCCCACGGCCACCGAGGTTTCTTCGGCCAAGCCGGTGACCATGTAGCCCGCGTTGTTGACCAATACGTCCAGTTGCTGGGTGTGGGCAAACAGCTGGTCGGTGAATCGCCGGATGGATTCGTCATCATCGATGTCCAGTCGCAGCATTTTGAAAGGCACCTTGCCCGCGTACTTTTCAGGCTCGCGGCTGGTGCCGATCACATTGAAGCCTTGCTGTTGAAGCTGGTTGGCGAGCAGCAAACCGAAGCCGGAGGATGCGCCGGTAATCAAGACAGTCTTTTTCATGGGTGATGTTTTCTGAAAGGGATATGCGGAGCTAAAGAATGGGCAAGGGACGCGAATTCATCGGGTGGTGGAATGAAGCCCCAGCCCCAAGGCGACTGCGTGACCTGTGCAATACAAAACGGTGCTGAACATGGATTCCTTCTAGACACGTGAGGGGATGGACTGGCGATGGCCCGCATGTTAGTATCGATTAAATAGTGAGTCAATACTAAAACGATATGAACATCAAAAAATCTTCCGAAAGTACCTGTCCGATCGCGCGCAGCCTGGATGTCCTGGGTGACGCCTGGACGATGCTGATCCTGCGAGACGCCAATTCCGGACTGACACGCTTTGATCAGTTCAAGAAGAGCCTTGGGATTGCGCCCACCATGCTGACCAAGCGCTTGGCGACACTGACCGACGAAAAGTTGCTGGAAAAGCGGCAGTACTCCGAGCGTCCGCCCCGCGAGGAATACGTTCTGACCCAAGCGGGGCGCGACTACCTGCCGGTGCTTTTCATGATTGGCGCGTGGGGGAGAAAGCACCGGGGCGCAGGCCAACTGGTGCGTTTCCTGGATGCCGAGAACGGAACCGACATCCAGCCCGTCGCCATCGATGCGGTGACGGGAGCCGAAATCGGCACGCGTGCCATCAAGATGGTGAACCCCGAGTAGCAGATGCCGCGTCTCGCTCCGCAAGCGGCTGTGCGGAGTTCAATGACCCGCTCATCCGCCGTGGGGCAATTGGCTGGTCCGGGCTGCGCTGGGTAGTGGCGGTGGCTCTTGCCATCCGCCACGGCATTTTCCAAGGCCTGTCACACCCCCGACAGCCGGCACGCCACGCCCAGCAGTCCGCAGAGCGCCAGCACCGGAATCACACCCCATCGGAGCCGGAACAGGGCCACCGCGGCCAGCACGCCGATGGCGGCCGAGGCGGCGTCGAAGCGGCCTCCCAGGCCCTGCGGCCACAGCACGTGATAGGCGAAGAACACCGCCAGGTTGGCGATCACGCCGACCACGGCGGCGGTGATGCCGGTCAGCGGCGCGGTGAACTTCAGGTTGCCGTGGGTGGACTCGATGAACGGACCGCCCAGCAGGATGAAGACGAACGAGGGCAGGAAGGTGAAGAACGTCACCGCGGTGGCGGCCACGGCGCCTGCCAGGAACAGCGATCCGGGCCCGAAGAGGGCATGGGTCCATCCCCCGACGAAGGCCACGAACGACACCACCATGATGAGCGGGCCGGGCGTGGTCTCGCCCAGCGCCAGGCCGTCGATCATCTGCGTGGCGCTCAGCCAATGGTGGTGGTCGACCGCGCCCTGGTAGACGTAGGGGAGCACGGCGTAGGCGCCGCCGAAGGTCATCAGCGCGGCCTTGGTGAAGAACCACCCCATCTGGGTCAGCACCCCATGCCATCCGAACAGCGCCCAGAGCCCTCCCAGCGCCAGCAGCCACAACCCCGCGCCCACCAGCAGCACCTTGGCAAACCGCGTCCACGAAAACAAGGCGTGGGGCGGCGCGGGCGTGTCGTCGTCGATCAGTGCCGGCCCGGCCGATGCCGTTGCCGCGCCATGGGCGCCACCGGCGGAAAAAGCCTGCGGCGACACCTGGCCGCCCACATGGCCGGCCAACGCCGCGAGCAGCACGATCGCGGGAAACGGCACCTGCAGCGCGAAGATGGCTACAAACGCGGCCACCGCGATGCCCCACAGCCAGCGGTTCTTCAGCGTTCTGCCTCCGATCCGCCAGGCCGCCTGCACCACCAGCGCCGTGACGGCCGGCTTGATGCCGTAGAACACCCCGGCGATCACCGGCATGTCCCCATGCGCCATGTAGAGCCAGGACAGCCCGATGAGGAGGCCCAGCGACGGCAGCACGAACAGCGTGCCGGCGAGGATGCCGCCCCAGGTCCGGTGCAGCAGCCAGCCGAGGTAGGTGGCCAGCTGCTGGGCCTCGGGCCCGGGCAGCAGCATGCAGTAGTTCAGGGCGTGGAGAAAGCGCTTTTCCGAGATCCACCGGCGGCGCTCCACCAGTTCCGCATGCATGAGGGCGATCTGCCCGGCCGGGCCGCCGAAGCTGATGAAGCCGAGCTTCAGCCAGAAAAGCAGGGCCACGGAGAGTGGCAGCGGGTGGGGGCGTGCCGATGCGGCGTCGTCGGGCAAGGCGGTGTCCATGATCGATTCCATGAGAGCTGCCAGCACTTGGACGGGACACCGTCTACCCGGGGCGGGACGGGAGGCTGTGTTCCCGGTGCGCGGATCATAGGGCCGCCGCCGTGGCCGTGGAAGGGCCCGGACGGATCACGGCGCGCGCATGAGCCCGCCGTCCACCCGCAGGCTCTGCCCCGTGATGTAGGCCGCCCCGTCGGAGGCCAGGAAGGCGACCGTGGCGGCGACTTCCTCCACGGTGCCGTAGCGCTGCAGCGGCACGGCGGTGCGCCGCTCTTCCCACACGGGCAGGCTGTCGATCCAGCCGGGCAGCACGTTGTTCATCCGCACGTTGTCGGCTGAGAAGCTGTCGACGAAGATGCGCGTGAACGAGGCCAGCCCGGCGCGCATGACGGACGACGCCGGGAACAGCGCACTGGGCTCCAGTGCCCAGGCCGAGGAGATGTTGACGATCGCCCCGCCGCCCTGCCTTTGCATGAGGGGCGCCACCAGGCGGGTGGGCCGGATCACGTTCAGCAGGTAGGTGTTCATGCCCTCGAGCCACTGTTCGTCGGACAGGTCCAGCAATGGCGCCCGAGGCCCATGGCCGGCGCTGTTGACCAGCACGTCGATGCGGCCCCAGCGCCGGTGGGCCAGGTCCACCAGCCGCCCGATGTCCTCCACCGACTGGTTGGAGCCGGTGACCCCCACGCCCCCCAGCGCCTCGGCGAGCGCCTGCCCTTTCCCGGAAGAGGAAAGGATGCCGATGCGAAAGCCATCGGCGGCCAGCCGGTGTGCGGCCGCCGCCCCCATGCCACTGCCGCCGGCGGTGATGAGCGCCACTTTTTCTACTGCCATTTGTCGGTCCTTGCGTGCCGCCAGTGGCACCTGCAGATTGTTCGACAGCCCAGGCGTTTCGGGGGTATGGAGCCCGGCAGATCGCCTGTCTCGAATCAGTAGAAAATCTGTACCCATGACGCAACCCCTCGGGCGCATGCCCTCGCTCAATGCCCTGCGTGCCTTCGAGGCCACGAGCCGCCACCTCAACTTCCGGCTGGCCGGGCTGGAACTGGGGGTGACGCAAGGCGCCGTGGCGCAGCAGGTGCGGGCCCTGGAGGCGGAACTGGGCCTGAAGCTCTTCGAGCGCCTGCCCCGCGCGCTGGCGCTCACGTCCAACGGCCAGCGCTACATCGTCGGCGTGCGGCGGGCTTTCGAACTGTTGGCCCAGGCCACGGAGAGCCTGGTCCCCCAGCCCCTGCGACTGACCGTGAGCGTGACGCCCACCTTCGCCACCAAATGGCTCATCCCGCGGCTCGACGGCTACACGCGCCAGCACCCAGGCGTCGATCTGCGCATCCTGGCCACGGAGCGGCTGGCGCACTTCCACAACGAGGCGGTGGACCTGGCCGTGCGCTATGGCCGGCCCCCGTTCGGTCCCGGGTTGTCCGCCGATCTGCTGTTCGAGGAATGCCTGGTCGCCGTCTGCAGCCCGCGGTGGGGAGAACGGAGCGCGCAGGCCGGGCGGGCCGGCGATGGCATCGCGCAGGTGCTGCTGCACGATGCGCAGTCGCCATGGGAGACCTACTTCGAGCAGTGCGCGCCGCAGGCCAGGGCGCCTGCGGCGCGCGCCCTGCATTTCAACCAGACCACGCTCGCCATCGATGCCGCCGCCATGGGGCAGGGCTTGGCGCTGGCCCAGCAGGAATTCGTGGCGCCCGATCTGGCGGCCGGGCGGCTGGTGCTGGCCTTTCCCGAGGCCCTGCGCACCGGCGCGGGCTACTACCTCGTGCACCCCCGCAAGCAGCGGCACCCCGAATCGGTCGCACAGGTGCGGCGCTGGCTGCTGGACGGTGCGGGCGGACTGCCGACCGCCCCACCCTCGCTGCGGGACTAACGTCCAGGTTTCGCCACGGCCGTCGGCCGCAGCACCAGCCACAGCGCCGCGGCGATCAGCCCG
>NZ_BAAJYS010000060.1:0-17698 GCF_057543315.1 Acidovorax sp. KPB24-07 | reverse complement strand
GAGGGCGGCCCGGAGGCTGCCGGCCGGTACAGGCGGTTCTTGGCATCCCACCGCAGGGTGGGCAGGTGGTAGTCGCCACCCACGGCGGGCGAGCGCACCGTGGAGCTGGATCTCGTGCGGCGACGCCGTCGCGCCAGCGGCCGGGGACCACGTCCAGTTCCTCGGGCGGGTCCGCGGGAAAGAGGTGGGTCAATTTGCCGACGCAGCGGCCGGTGTCGTCCACCAGCAGGGGCAGCGGAAAGCGCTCCCACGGCGCATCGGGCGGCAGGCCGCGGTAGTGGGCGTCGGTGAACACGGCCAGCAGGCGCACCTTGGCGGCCTTGGCCGGCGCATTCCCGGCGGCGCCGCCCTGCACCAGTGGGCAGGCGCGCACCGCGTCGCGGTAGGGCTCCCAGGCCGCCGGCAGCGAAAGGTCCGCGTCCGGGGGCTGGCACTGGGCGGGGTCGAGCGCCATGGGGGGTTTCGCCCCGGCGTGGACCGCAGCGGACAGCATGGCGGCCGCCAGCCAGCCGGCCCACGGAAGAACTGCGTTCATGGGTGCATCAAAGAATGGAAATGGAATGTATCGGGTGCCCGAGCCGGCCGCGCCCTCCCGGTCGCGCTTTCCCGGTCATTGGGGGCCCGCAGGCGCGAAGTGTCGCCGCGGAAGCCGCGAAATCGATGTCAAAGGTTCCCGAAGATACCAATTGATTCAAAAATAACACGCCCCAACACCAACTTTTGGCGTTTTGGGGAGTCCGGCGCGCCGTTCAGCGGCTGCGGACGTGGGCCGAGCGGGGGCTGCGCAGCGTGTCGGCGTCCAGGATCAGGCGCCCCTGGATGCGGCCTTTCATGCGCTTGACGCTGCTGGCCGCATCCAGCATGTGCCGGGCCATCAGTTCGCGCACTTTTTCTGCATCCCGGGCGCGCGCCGCCTGCACGATCTCGCGGTGGAAGTTGGCGTTGGCCTCGCCGAAGCGCCGGTGCTCCGACTTCGGGGTGCGGTTGCCGTACACGATGAGCTGGCGCAGCATCTCGTTGATCAGCTCGCAGGTGAAGCGCAGGAACGGATTGGGGTTGGCCGCGGCCAGGATGTCGTGGAAGTTGACGTCCTCGCGGCGCTGGCTCAGCAGGTCCTCGCTGCTGGAGTTGGGATCGCAGCAGGCGATGCTGTGCTCCAGCGCCTCGAAATCGGCCTCGGTCAGGTGCGGCACGGCGCCGGCGGCCAGCTCGGGCTCCAGGAACTGGCGCACGGCGTAGATGTTGTCGATCGTCACGTCCTGGAAGAACAGGTAGTTCTGCAGGAACTGCAGCGTGCGGTCCAGCGACACCTCGGCGATGGTGCCGCCGCCCGAGGGGCCGGTGGAGATGGTCACCAGGCCCTGCACCTCCAGCGACTTGAGCGCCTCGCGGATGGTGCCCTTGCTCACTTCGAACTGCGCCTGCAACTCGCTCTCGCGCGGCAGGCGGTCGCCCGGGCTCAGATTCTTTTCGGTGATGAGCCGCTTGATTTCCTGCGCCACCAGGTCGGGGCGCTTCAGGGGCTTGATCGGCTTGCCGGCGGGCGGTTTCGTGGCCATGGGTGCGTTGCTGGGTTGAAGACGGGGCAAGGCGCAGCGCGGTGCCTGGCACCCGGCTGTCGCTTCCGTGGTGCAGTGTATGCACCAGGGCCGTGCAGCGGCGGGGCGGGCAGGGTTTACGTGCACGCGATTTGTTCTATTTATCACTATAAATAGGAAAAACACGTGGCACGCCGCGTGCTTTGCAAAAAGCCGTGCCCTGGCCTGCAGGCCGACCGACCCAACCCCCACAGGAGCCCCTTCATGCACCGTCGTCAACTCTTGCAACTCTCCGCACTGGGCGCGCTGCCCGCATCGCTGGGCCTGGCGCGCAGCGCCTGGGCGCAGTCCGCCGGCGCCATCCAGTTCGGCTGCCCGGTGCCCATGTCGGGCGCCTTCGCCGCCAACGGAAAGTTCGCCGACCTGGGCATGAAGCTGGCCATCGAGCAGTACGGCTCGGCCCTCAAGCGCCCCCTGGCCTACACGGTGCTGGATACCGAGGGCAAGCCCGCCACGGCCGTGCGCAAGGTGCAGGAGTCGTCGCAGCAGCAGGGCACGCGCTTTTTCGCGGGTGGCATCCTGTCGTCCGAATCGCTGGCCATGGGCAAGGAGGCCGAGAAGGCGGGCGGCATCTTCATCACCACGGCCGGGGCCGACGAGATCACCGGCAAGGACTGCAACAGCGCCACGTTCCGCTGGTCGGTGCCGACCTTCGGCGCCATCGAGCAGACGGTGCGCCCGCTGGCCGACGCGCTGCCCAAGGCCAAGCGCTGGTACACCATCACGCCGCAGTACGTGTTCGGCGACGGCCTGCTGTCGGCCGCCAAGAACGTCTTCAAGGAAAAGGGCCTGGAGCACGTGGGCAACAGCTACCACTCGCTGGCCGAGAAGGAGTTCAGCGGCTACCTGACCAACGCCATGGCCGCCAAGCCCGACGTGCTGCTGCTGCTGAACTTCGGCTCGCAGTCGTCGGATGCGCTGCGCCAGGCGGTGAGCTTCGGCATGCACAAGAACATGACCATCCTGATCGCCTGGGCCTCGGGGCTGGAGCAGTTCGAGTCGCTGGGCGCGGACCTGTGCGACGGCGTGTATTTCGGCGCGCAGTACTGGCACACCGCCGATGCCCCGCTGAACCTGGAGCTGGTCAAGCGCAGCAACGACAAGTTCAAGTCCAACCCCAACTACAGCCTGGCGGGCTCGTACATCTGCACCAAGCTGCTGATCGACGGCATCCTCAAGGCCGGCACGGTGGACCAGAAGGCGGTGATCGCCGCGCTGGAGGGCATGAAGTACGCGGGCCTCACGGGCGAGGAAGAGATCCGCAAGGGCGACCACCAGGTGCTCAAGAACTACTACCTGCTCAAGGGCAAGCCCAAGGCCCGCATGGCCAACAAGGACGACTACGTGGACGTGGTGAGTTCGGGCAAGTCGTTCCTGCCGCTGGACCAGACCGGCTGCAAGCTGGGCTGACCGCTCGCTCCCGCCTTCCTGCGCCCCGCGCCTTGGCCCTTCACCGTCCGCCCCGCAGCCGCGGGGCCAAAGCCTTGACTGCCCCACTTCCATGAGCATCTACCTGCTACAGGTCATCAACGGGATCGGCATCGGCATGCTGTATTTCCTGCTGGCCGTCGGCCTGTCCATCGTGTTCGGCCTGCTGCGCTTCGTGAACTTCGCGCACGGCGCGTTCTACCTGCTGGGCGCGTATTTCTGCTACCAGATGACGCGCTGGGGGCTGAGCTTCTGGCTCGCGCTGGCCGTGGTGCCGCTCGTGGTGGGCGCGCTCGGCTGGCTGACCGAAAAGCTCGTGCTGCGCCACGTCTACGCCAAGCCGCACGAGTTCCACATCCTGGTCACCGTGGGCCTGGCGCTGGCGATCCAGGAGCTGGTCATCCTGCAGTGGGGGCCGCTGGGCGACAGCGTGGCGGTGCCCGACCTGCTGCAGGGCGTGGTGATGTGGGGCAGCTTCGTGTATCCCAAGTACCGCCTGTTCGTGATCGGCTTCACCGCCGTGCTGGCCGTGGGCCTGTGGTGGGTGCTCGAAGGCACGCGCCTGGGCAGCGCGGTGCGCGCGGGCAGCGAATCGACCGAGATGGTGTCGCTGCTGGGCATCAACGTGTTCCGCATCTTCAGCCTGGTGTTCGCGCTGGGTGCGGCCACCGCCGCCATCGCGGGCGTGCTGGCCGCGCCGATCCGCGGCGCCGAGCCCTTCATGGGCATCGAGGCGCTGGGCGTGGCCTTCGTGGTCGTGGTGGTGGGCGGCATGGGCAGCTTCGGCGGCGCGCTGGTCGGCGGCCTGCTGATCGGCATCGTGCAGAGCGTGATGAGCACGGTGTGGCCCGAGGGCGCGCGCCTGATGATCTACATCGCCATGGCCGCCGTGCTGCTGCTGCGCCCGCATGGCCTGCTGGGCCGCAAAGGATGAACACCGCCATGACGATCTTGCGCAAACACTTCCACCTGCTGCTGGCCCTGGCCTTCGTGCTGGCGATGCCGCTCACCATGCAGTCGGGCTCGCTCGCCAGCGAGGTGCTGATCTACGGCCTGGCGGCCATGGGCTGCAACCTGCTGCTGGGCCACACGGGGCTGCTGTCCTTCGGGCAGGGCATTTTCTTCGGGCTGGGCAGCTACACCATCGCCCTCACGCTCACGCGGTGGCCGCTACCCATGCCGCTCGCGCTGGCGCTCGCCGTGGCGGCGGGCGCGCTGGGCGCGGCGCTGGTGGGCTGGGTGGCCATCCGCCAGCGCGGCACCTACTTCGTGATGCTGACGCTCGCGTTCGCGCAGATGTTCTATTTCCTGGCCTATTCCCTGCCCAGCCTCACGGGCGGGGACAACGGCCTGATGGACATTCCGCGCCCCTCGCTGGCCGTGGGCGGGTTCACGCTGTGGCCACTGCAGTCGCCCTGGCAGTACTACGGCTTCGTGGCGGTGGTGTTCCTGCTGGCCTTCTGGTTGCTGCAGAAGGTGTCGGCGTCGATCTTCGGGCGCACGCTGCTGGCCGTGCGCGACAACGAGGAGCGCGCGGGCGCCATCGGCTACAACCTGCGGCTGCTCAAGCTGCAGGCGTTCGTGATCTCGGGCGCGGTGACGGGCCTGGCCGGCGCGCTGCACGCCATGATGACCGGCATCGCCCCGCTGGCGAGTGCCGAGTACCACACGAGCGAGATGATCCTGGTGATGACGGTGATCGGCGGCACCGGCAACCTGCTGGCCTCGCTGCTGGGATCGGCCTTCTACCTCATCGTGGGCGACTGGCTCTCCACCTTGTGGCCGCGCTGGCTGCTGCTGCTGGGCGTGGTGCTGATGGCGGTGAGCCTGGGCATGCAGCGCGGCCTTTGGGGCCTGCTGGAATCCGCATGGGGGCGCCTGCGCGGCCTTCAGGGTGGCGCGAACGCCACCACCGCCGGCACGGGAGACAAAGCATGACCGCCGCACCCATCCTGCTGGAAGCCATCGGCGTGGAAAAGCGCTACGACAAGTTCGCCGCGCTCTCGGGCGTGGACTTGAAGGTGCGCGCGAACACCGTGCATTCGGTGATCGGCCCCAACGGCGCGGGCAAGACCACGCTGTTTCACATGCTCACCGGCACCAAGGGCGTGAGCGGCGGACGCATCGTGTTCGACGGGCACGACGTGACGCGCGAGCCCGACCACCGGCGCGTGCAGCGCGGCATGGCCCGCTCGTTCCAGGTCACCAGCCTGTTCCTCACCCTGCCCGTGCGCGAGAACCTGCGCCTGGCCGCGCAGGGCACCGCGCCCGCGCAGGCCCTGAACTGCTGGAGCGCGCCCGTGGGTGTTCGCTCCCGCGCCGACGTGGTGGCCAGCGTGCTGGCGCGCCTGGGCCTGGAGCGCCATGCGGACACGCCGGTCGGCAACCTCTCGCACGGGCAGCAGCGGCGGCTGGAGGTGGGCATGGCGCTGGCGGCGGGGCCGAAAGCCATCTTCCTGGACGAACCCACCTCGGGCATGGGCATCGACGACCTAGACGAGATGAAGCGCCTGATCCAGGGCCTCAAGGACGAGCACACCGTGGTGCTCATCGAGCACAACATGAACATCGTGATGGACATCTCCGACACCGTCACCGTGATGCAGCAGGGGCGCGTGCTGGCCGAGGGGCACCCGCACGCCATCCGCAGCGACGAGCGGGTGCGCAGCGCCTATCTGGGCAACATGATCACCGGGGGCAAGGCATGACGATCCTGCAGATCGATGGGCTGCACGCCCACTACGGCAAGAGCCATGTGCTGCAGGGCGTGGACCTGCACGTGAACGATGGCGAACTGGTCACGCTGCTCGGGCGCAACGGCGCGGGCAAGACCACCACGCTCAAGGCCATCTGCGGCGTGGTGCCGCCCAGCCAGGGGCGGGTGCGCTGCATGGGCGACGACGTGCAGGGCCTGCCCGCGCACCGCATCGCCCAGCGCGGCGTGTGCCTGGTGCCGGAGCACCGGGGCATCTTCCGGCTGCTCACGGTGGAAGAGAACCTGCTGCTGGGCCTGCGCAAGCAGTCGCCCTGGCAACTGGCCGATATCTACCGCATCTTTCCACGCCTCAAGGAGCGGCGCCGCAACGGCGGCGGGCAGCTGTCGGGCGGCGAGCAGCAGATGCTGGCCATTGGCCGCGCGCTGATGAACGCGCCGCGCCTGCTCATGCTCGACGAGCCCGTGGAGGGCCTGGCCCCTGTGATCGTCGAGGAGATCGTGGCCCAGCTCCAAGCCATCAAGGCCGCCGGCGTGGCCATCCTGCTGGTGGAGCAGAACCTGGAGGTCTGCACCCAGCTGGCCGACCGTCACTACATCATCGAGCAGGGCCCATCGTGCACGAGGCCGGCAACGCCGCGTTCCTGGCCGACGAGGCCACCAAGGACCGCTACCTGGGCGTGGGCCTGGCCTGAGCCCCCTTGTTCGAAACCGGCTTTCTGCTTCTGCTTTCTCTTTCAGGATCACCACCGTGGACATGAAGACCCTCTCCCCTGCCCTGCAACCCCGCGTGGACGGCGCGCGCCTGTGGCAATCGCTGATGGACCTGGCCCGCATCGGCGCCACGCCCAAGGGCGGCGTGTGCCGGCTGGCGCTCACTGCGCTGGACGGCGAAGGCCGCGACCTCTTCGTGCGCTGGGCGCGCGAGGCCGGCTGCAGCGTGCGCATCGACGCCATCGGCAATCTGTTCGCGCGCCGCGCGGGCCGCAACGATGCCCTGCCCCCGGTGATGACCGGCAGCCACATCGACACGCAGCCCACGGGGGGCAAGTTCGATGGCAACTACGGCGTGCTGGCCGGCCTGGAGGTGGTGCGCAGCCTGAACGATGCGGGCATCGCCACCGAGGCGCCGATCGAGGTGGCGGTGTGGACCAATGAGGAAGGCTCGCGCTTCGTGCCCGTGATGATGGGCTCCGGCGTGTTCGCCGGGGCCTTCACGCTCGAACATGCACTGGCCCAGCGCGATGCGCAGGGCACCAGCGTGGCCGAGGCGCTGGCCGCCATCGGGTATGCCGGCACATTGGCTCCCACGCCCGCGGTGGGTGCGTATTTCGAGGCGCACATCGAGCAGGGGCCGGTGCTGGAGGCCAACGACTGCGTGATCGGCGTGGTGCAGGGCGCGCTGGGCCAGCGCTGGTACGACGTGACCGTGCAGGGCATGGAGGCCCACGCCGGCCCCACGCCGATGGAGCTGCGCCGCGACGCGCTGCTGGCGGCGAGCCGCCTGGTGGCCGAGGTCAATCGCATCGCCCTCGACCACGCCCCGCATGCGCGCGGCACGGTGGGCGTGCTGGACGTCTTCCCCAGCTCGCGCAACGTCATCCCCGGCAGCGTGCGCATGACCGTGGACCTGCGTGCCGCCGACGACGCGGTGCTGCAGCAGATGGATGCGGCCCTGCGCGCCGCCTGCGAGCGCATCGGCGCGGCCCACCGCACGCCGGTGGCCGTGGAGCAGGTCGTGTACTTTCCGCCGCAGCCCTTCGCCCCGGCACTGGTCGAAGGCGTGCGCGCCGATGCCCAGGCCCTGGGCTACACCGCCATGGACGTGGTGAGCGGCGCCGGGCACGACGCCGTGTATCTGGCGCGCCTGGCGCCCACCGCCATGGTCTTCGTGCCTTGCGCGGACGGCATCAGCCACAACGAGATCGAAGACGCCCGGCCCGAGCATCTGGAGGCCGGCTGCAACGTGCTGCTGCAGGCCATGCTGCGCAGCGCGGGGGTGGCGGCATGAAGATCCTGATCGCGCGGCTCAACCACGAGACCAACACCTTCTCGCCCGTGCCCACGCCGCTGGAGGCCTTTTCGCCCGCCTATGGCGCGCAAGCGCTGCAGGAGAACGAGGGCATGCGCACGGCCATGGCGGCGTTCATCGACCTGGCCAAGGGGCTGGGCGCCACACTGGTCACGCCCGTGTCGGCCATGGCCAACCCCAGCGGGCCGGTGCATGCCGCGGCCTACGATGAACTGACCCGCCGCATCGTGGACGCCGCCCCGGGCTGCGATGCCATCCTGCTGGACCTGCACGGCGCCATGGTGGCCGAGAACAGCCCCGACGGCGAAGGCGACCTGCTGGAGCGCGTGCGGGCCGCCGCACCGGGCGTGCCCGTCGGCGTGGCGCTGGACCTGCACGGCAACATCACCCCCAAGATGGTCGCCAATGCCGACGTGATGGTGGGCTTCAAGACCTACCCGCACATCGACATGTACGAAACCGGCGAACACGCCGGGCGCCTGCTGCTGGCCATGCTGCACGGCCAGGCGCGCTACACCGTGCGCTGGCACCCGCTGCCCATGATGGGCCACACGCTGCGCAGCACCACGCTGCAGGGTGCCATGCTGCGCGCGGTGGACGCGGCCCGCGCGGCCGAGGCCGGCGGCATTCCGGCGGTGACGGTGTTCGCCGGCTTTTCGCTCGCCGATATCGAGGCGCCGTGCATGAGCGTGGTGGTCACGGCCCCGGCCGACGATCCCGAACCGGCCCAGGCGGCCGCCGACCGCATCGCTGCCGCCATGTGGAGCGAGCGCGCCGAGTTCGTCTACGACAGCGAGCCGCTAGATCAGTCCCTGCAGCGCGCGCAGGCCCTGGCCGTGGGCGCGGACCGCCCCGTGCTGCTGCTGGACCACAGCGACAACTGCATGTCCGGCGGCACCTGCGATGCCATGGACGTGCTGCAGGCGGCGCTCGCCAACGGCCTGCAAGACATCGCCGTGGGCCCGCTGTGCGACCCCGGGGCGGTCGCCGAACTGGTGGCGGCCGGCGTCGGCGCGCGCGTCGCCGTGCGGCTGGGCAACAAGGTGCCGCTCACGCAACTCGGCGTGGCCAAGGCGCCCGTGGCGGTCGAGGGCATGGTGGTGGCCATCAGCGATGGCGAATACACCGTGACCGGCCCCATCTACACCGGCCAGCGCTGCGCCATGGGGCGCACGGTGCTGTTCGATACCGGCGCGGCGCGCATCGTGGTGACCGAACGCACGCACGAGCCGTGGGACCTGGGCGTGTTCTCCTGCGTGGGCCTGGACCCCACGGCCCACCGTTTCGTGCTGCTCAAATCGCGCATGTACTGCCGCCCGGTGTTCGTGCCGCTGTCGCACGCGCTGGTCGAGTGCGACAGTCCCACAGGGGTGACGAGTTCCAACTACGCGCTGTTCCCGTTCAGGAACGTGCGCCGGCCGGTGTTCCCGCTCGATCCGGCCTGAGCGGCGGAGTGGCGCTGGGGGTTTCCAGGTCATGGGTGCTTTGCCCCGGTTAAGCGGAATTGCTTACCAGGGTTTCTACGGCGGGCTGACTACAATCTCACACCCTTGAAGACGTGACCTCGCCCTGGAACCCTCCGTGGCGCGGGGTTCGGCAGAATTTCATAGAGCTGGAGACGCTTGATGTCCGAGACCCCCCCGGTGAATGCCACGCCCGACAAACGCGCCCTGCTGCGCCAGGCTGCCCTTGAGTACCACGAGTTTCCGAAGCCGGGGAAGATCGCGATCGCCGCGACGAAGCAGATGGTCAACCAGCACGATCTGGCGCTGGCCTACTCCCCGGGCGTGGCCGCTCCCTGCGAAGAGATCGTCAAGGACCCTGCCGCCGCCTTCCGCTACACCTCGCGCGGAAACCTCGTTGGCGTGATCTCCAACGGTACCGCGGTTCTCGGACTGGGCGACATCGGCGCGCTGGCTTCCAAGCCCGTCATGGAAGGCAAGGGCGTCCTGTTCAAGAAGTTCGCCGGCGTGGACGTGTTCGACATCGAGATCAACGAGAAGGACCCGGTCAAGCTCGTCGAGGTCATCGCCGCGCTGGAGCCGACCTTCGGCGCCATCAACCTGGAAGACATCAAGGCGCCCGAGTGCTTCTACGTGGAGCGCGAGTTGCGCAAGCGCCTGAACATCCCCGTCTTCCACGACGACCAGCACGGCACCGCCATCACGGTGGCCGCCGCCATGCTCAACGCCCTGAAGGTGGTGAACAAGGACATCGGTTCCGTGCGCCTCGTCACCTCGGGCGCGGGTGCCGCAGCACTCGCCTGCCTGAACCTGCTGCTGAAGGTGGGCCTGAAGCGCGAGAACGTGTTCGTCACCGACCTGGCCGGCGTGGTCTACGAGGGCCGCACCGAGCTGATGGACGAGGACAAGATCCTGTTCGCCCAGAAGACCGAAGCCCGCAGCCTGTCCGAAGTCATTGAGGGCGCCGATGTGTTCCTGGGCCTCTCCGCTGGCGGCGTGCTCAAGCCCGCCATGGTGGCCAAAATGGCCGCGCGCCCGGTCATCTTCGCGCTGGCCAATCCCAATCCCGAGATCACGCCCGAAGACGCCCACGCCGTGCGCGGCGACGTCGTGATGGCGACCGGCCGCACGGACTACCCGAACCAGGTCAACAACGTCCTGTGCTTTCCGTACATCTTCCGCGGGGCGCTGGACTGCGGCGCGACGACGATCACGCTGGAGATGGAAATCGCCGCCGTGCACGCCATCGCCGAACTGGCCCAGGCCGAGCAGAGCGAGGTGGTGGCCGCCGCATACGTGGGCGAGCCGCTGGCCTTCGGCCCCGAATACCTGATCCCCAAGCCGTTCGACCCGCGGCTGATGATGAAGATCGCCCCGGCCGTGGCCCAGGCCGCCGCCGACAGCGGCGTGGCCCTGCGCCCGATCATCGACATGGACGCGTACCGCGACCATCTGCAGACCTTCGTGTATGCCTCCGGCACCACGATGAAGCCCATCTTCACCGCCGCCAAGACGGCCGCCAAGAAGCGCGTGGCCTATGCCGAGGGCGAGGAAGAACGCGTGCTGCGCGCCGCGCAGATCGTGGTGGACGAAAAAAGTTGCACGGCCCACGCTCATCGGGCGCCCGTCCATCATCGCGCAGCGCATCGAGAAGTTCGGCCTGCGCCTGAAGGAAGGCGTGGACTACGACGTGGTCAACGTCGAGAACGACCACCGCTACCGCGACTTCTGGCAGACCTACCACCGCATGACCGAGCGCAAGGGCATCACCGTGCCCATCGCCAAGATCGAAATGCGCCGCCGCCTGGCGCTGATCGGCTCCATGCTGCTGCACAAGGGCGAGGTCGATGGCCTCATCGTCGGTACCTGGGGCCACACGGCGCTGCACCTGAACTACATCGACCAGGTGATCGGCAAGCGTGCCGGCGTGAACACCTACGCCTGCATGAACGGCCTGCTGCTGCCCGACCGCCAGGTGTTCCTGGTGGACACGCACGTCAACTACGACCCGACGGCCGAACAGCTGGCCGAGATCACCGTTATGGCGGCCGAGGAAATGATGCGATTCGGCATCAAGCCCAAGGCCGCGCTGCTGTCGCACTCCAACTTCGGCAGCAGCAACCAGCCGAGCGCCGTCAAGATGCGCCAGACCCTCGACCTGCTGCGCATCCAGGCGCCGTGGCTCGAAGTGGATGGCGAGATGCACGGCGATGTCGCCCTGGATGCGGCCCAGCGCGCCGTGGTCATGCCCCACAGCACGCTCGCCGGCAGCGCCAACCTGCTGGTCCTGCCCAACATCGACGCGGCCAACATTTCCTACAACCTGCTCAAGACGGCGGCCGGCGGTGGCATCGCCATCGGCCCCGTGCTGCTGGGCGCGGCGGAACCGGTGCACATCCTGACAGCCAGCGCCACCGTGCGCCGCATCGTCAACATGACGGCACTCACGGTGGCCGATGCAAATGCCTCCCGGTAGAGCGGTGATGACGTAGCAAGCGCTAACTTTTAGACGCGTTTGGCCTTGAAAGCGCCTGCCCAATTATTGGGCAGGCGCTTGCTTTTTGGGGGCGATTAAGTCAAACTAACGGCTCGAAATTTCGGGTAAACCCGTAGTTTCTGAAAGGTGTAGTTGATGCTGAAGGCTATCGCCATCCAGGCGTACAAGACAGGTCTTGCGTGCGTACTGGGTGCCGCGTTCGTTCTGGTCCCGACCACGGGACAGGCCCGAAAACCCCCGTCTTCTGACGGAGTGACCACCATCGCACTGGCCGAGTTGCCCCCGCAAGGGCGGGCGACCTACGGGCTCATCCGCGAAGGTGGACCATTTCCTTACGACAAGGATGGTTCGGTGTTCGGCAATCGCGAACGGTTGCTGCCCCTGGAAAAACGGGGCTATTACCGCGAATACACCGTCAGAACGCCGGGTGCGAAGAACCGTGGTGCCCGGCGCATCGTGTGCGGAGGAGCGCCCCGCGTTCCCGATGCCTGCTACTACACCGGCGACCACTACGCGAGCTTTCGAAAAATTGTTGAATGACGCTGGACGCCAAAAGCGCTCGCCGGCATTGCCGCGATCGGTTGCCCGCCTGTCGGCCCCCCGCCTTGGTGGCGGGCCGCTGGACCGAACTTCCGGATATTCCTCATTGGTGACTACATAAAGAAAGAGCAGCGGAGATGGAAATGCCACTTCGTAACGATCAGGAAAACCCATTGCGTGGCGTGCGCCCCAACATCGTGCAGTCTATTCGCGCTTTTCGCGTGCAAGACCTGCAAGAGTCGGCCAAGGCGCTCGGCCAACACTTCCTGTACGCCAACCTTGCACACGCACAAACCAAACAGGACGTGCTGGACCTGATCGCAGGCCAGTTCATGTTCCCGGCGCACTTCGGAAAGAACTTCGACGCGCTGTACGACTGCATGACGGACCCATTGCATAAATCGGGCCCGCAACCGGGCTTCATCGTGGTGCTGGAGCAGATTCCGACCACGGTGAAGTTCGACAAGGAAGCACGCGAGCAGTTGCTCGACATCTTCCGGGAAGCGGCGGACTACTGGAGTGATCGAAAGATACCGTTCCGGTGTTTCTATTCTTTTCTGTAGCCCGTTCTGCATCCACCAGCCAGGCAGAACGGGCGAACGAGGCTAACGAGACCGCCGCAGCGCAGCCCATTGAAATCGCAGTCGATCCTTCCGCGGAAAAAATGCCGACCGACAAGCTCGTTGACGTATCGCCCCTGGCGCTGCGCATGAGCAGCCCGTTCAACGCGGGTTACTGGCTCGCCGCCGCCTGACCGCAGGCGGTCATGCGCGACAGGCAGGGCCCTCAGGCCACTGCTTGCCGCGCTTGACTCTTTTCAGTGCACGGGGCCGGGTGGCCCGATCCCCGCATTGCACCGCCTGCGCTCAGGCAGGGTGCAGTGACTGAGCCAGGGCCACGTATTCGTGCACCGGCACTTCCTCGGCCCGGCGTTGGGTATCGAAGGTGCCCGGGAAGGCGCGCTCCTGCAGCCAGCGGCCCAGCGTGTGCCGCAGCAGCTTGCGGCGTTGGCTGAAGGCCACCTGCACCAGTTCGGACAGCAGGGCGGGTGATACGGGGGCCGGCGAGGCATGGGGCACCATGCGCACGACGGCGCTGTCCACGCGCGGCGGCGGATCGAAGCTCTCCGGCGGCACGAACAGCACATCCTCCATCGCATAGCGCCACTGCAGCATGACCGACAGCCGCCCGTAGTCGCCCGTGGAGGGGCTTGCCACCATGCGGTCGATCACTTCCTTTTGCAGCATGAAATGCTGGTCTTGAATGACATCGACCTGCTCGAGCAGATGGAACAGGATGGGCGTGGAGATGTTGTACGGCAGGTTGCCGACCACGCGCACCTTGGGCGCGTTCAGCGATTGGGCGACCTGGGCGAAGTCCACCTTCAGCACGTCGGATTCGATCACGTCCAGCTGGCCGTGCAGGCGCAGCCGCGCTGCCAGGTCGCGGTCCAGCTCGATCACGGTGAGGCGCCCCAGGCGCTCGACCAGCGGCTGCGTGAGTGCGGCCAGGCCGGGACCGATCTCCACCATGGGCTGGCCCGGCTCGGGGCCGATGGCGCGCACGATGGCATCGATGATGCCGTGGTCCGACAGGAAATGCTGGCCGAAGCGCTTGCGCGGGATGTGCTTCATGGCGCTGCGCGGCGAAGGCGCGTGGGGAAGCGGCGCGTCATTGCGGCGGATCGCGGTATTCCACATACGCGCGGGCCCGGGCTTCCTGCGCCCAGGTGGCGTAGGCCTCGTCCAGCTTCTTTTCGCGCACCACGTCGCGCACCATGTCGCGCTGTTCGCGCTGGGTGAGCTTGGCCTCGCGGCGCTCCAGCAACTGGATCAGGTGCACGCCGAACCGCGTGACGATGGGCTCGCTGATCTCGCCGGGCTTGAGCGCATTGAGCGCTTCCTCGAACTCGGGCACGTAGCGGCCCGGGCTGGCCCATCCGAGGTCGCCGCCCTGCTTGGAGCTGCCGTCCTGCGAGTTCTCGCGCGCGAGCGTGGCGAAGTCTGCCTGGCCCGCCAGGATGCGCCGGCGGTAGTCGGCCAGCCGTGCGGCCGCCGCGGTCTCGGTCAGCTGCGGATTGGCACGCAGCAAGATGTGCCGCGCATGGCTTTGCACCGCCACGGTGGGGGCTGCGGCATTGGTCTTTTCCACCACTTTCAGCACGTGGAACCCGGCCGGCGACCGCACGGGGCCGACGATGCCGCCCACGGGCGTCTGCTGGGTCGAGCGCACGAAGAGCTCGGGGTAGCGATCGGCGGGGCGCAGGCCCAGCAGGCCGCCGGAGGCGCCTTCGGCCGCATCGGAGAACTCGCGCGCCACCTGGCCAAAATCGTCGCCGGCGCGCACCTTGTCGGCCGCCTGCTGCGCGCGCAGCCGGCGCTGCTCCACGACCTCGGGGCTGGCGTTCTCGGGCACGAGCACCAGGATGTGGCCCAGGTTGAGTTCGACCTTGGCCGGATCGGACGCGGACTGCTGCTCGCGCAGGTACTGGTCGACGTCCAGGTCGCTCACGCGCACCCGGGCTTCGACGTCGCGTTCGCGCAGGCGCTGCACCAGCAGCTGGTTGCGCAGTTCTTCGCGGAAGCGGTCCTTGCTGATGCCGTCGATCGCGAGGCGGCGGTGCATTTCCTCCAGGCTCACGTTGTTCTGGCGCGCCACCGACTGCTCGGCCTGGGAGACGGCGATGTCGTCCACCTTGATGCCGCTCTCGTTGGCCATCTGCACCTGGATCTTTTCATTGATCACGCGTTCGAGCACTTCGCGCGCCACCACGTCCCGGGGCGGGCGCTCGCCGCCCTGGGCGGCCAGTTGCTGCTCGACGCGCGCCACGCGGGTCTGCACCTCGTTGTTGGTGATGGGGGCGGTGTTGACCACGGCCACGATGTAGTCCGCCTGGCGGATGCCGCTGCGGTCTGCGCCGGTGCGGGCGTCGGGCACGGTGACGGGCGGCAGGGCGCGCGAGGACAGCCCGGTACCGCCGGTGCCGCTGGCAGCGCCCGAGGCGCGCAGTCCTTGCGCGGAGGCGCCCGCGGGTGCGAGGGAGGCCAGGGTGGCCAGGCACACCAGGCCCAGGGTGAAAGCGCGATGGTTCATGTGGTTGGCAGGTGTCGGGTTAGTCGTAATTGGTGAAGCGGCTGGGCGTGCTGGTCTGCTCGCGCAGGTACTGGTAGCGCGGAATGTTCTGCTTCAGGCTGGTGAGGGGGTTGGAGCCGAGCGAGAGGCGGGAAAAGCCCACGAACTCGATCTGGAACAGCAGCCGGGTGTTGGCCGTGGTCACGCTGCTTTGCAGGCGCTCGAGCACCACGCGGCCGACCCAGCAGCAGCTGTCGTATTCGAAGCCCACCACGGTGTCCACCAGCTTGCGGTCCTGCATGCTGTAGTTCAGGCGGCCCACGGTGTACCAGCGGCCGGGGCCCTGTCCCCGGCCCGGGCCGAGGTCCTGGCCCTTGTCGCCCCACAGGTCGTTGATGGGCCATTGCCAGCCCACGTCGATCTGCTCGCTGGTGCCGCGCTGCAGGCGGTAGGCGGCGCTGATGACGCGGTAGGCGCTGGGGTTGTAGCGCGCGCCCACGGTGGAGCGGATGGAGCGGCCCGTCTTGGGGTTGTATTGCACCGTGGAGTCGAAGCCCCACTGCTTCGTCCAGTTCAGGCCCGCGCCCAGCAGCACGTCCGACAGCCGTTCGCTGACGGTGGACTCGCCGGGCAGCACGACCTTCTGGTCGGAGAACCGCACCCGCTGGGCGATGCCGAAGCGGGCCGCCTCGGCGCCGTCGTCCGGGTCCAGCAGCCGCGTGGTCACGCCCAGGGTGAGCAGGTTGTTGTCGGCCAGGCGGTCGTTGCCGCCGTAGCCGTTCTCGGTGTAGATGGTGGCGAAGTTGAAGTCGTTGGCCGCCGTGTCGTACACCGGCAGCAGGCTCTGGTCGCGGTAGGGCGTGTAGGTGTAGAAGGCGCGCGGCTCCAGCGTCTGCAGGAAGTTGCGGCCGAAGTAGCGCGCATCGCGCTCGAACACCAGGCCGCTGTCCAGGCTGAACGTGGGCAGCGTGCGCTGCGCGTTGCGCTGGCCGTTGGCCAGCGGGCTGTCGAACTGGTATTGCGTGGCGTGCAGCTGCACGCGCGGTGTGATGAAGCCGGCGGGCGCGAGGAATGGCCGGCTGATCTGCGCCATGGCGTAGCTGCGCTGGGCGTTGGGCTGGCCGGTGAGGGCGCGGTCCGCATGGAAGCTGGTGTAGTCGGCCTCCACGCTGGCATCCAGGCCGTAAGGCAGCATGGTGGGGTTGTAGCCCCAGCGCAGCTGCGGCATGCGGTCGTAGGGCGGCACGATGGGCGCGCTCACGTCCTGCAGCGTCTGCCACTTGAGGGTGCGCAGGCTGAGCGACATGTCGTCCTTGCCCCAGGACAGCGTGGCGTCGCCGGGCAGCAGGCGCTGGGTGAGCTGGGTCATGCCGGTCACGTTGCGCGTGAAGTCGCGCCAGTAGTTGTCGTCGCTGACCCGGCTCACGTCCATGTTGAAGTTCAAGCCGCCCAGCGGCGTATCGAACGTGCCGCTGTGCTTGAGGCCGTAGCCCCAGCGGTCGCGGTCGCGCAGCTTGTCGGCCGGCATGTAATCGCCGCGCAGCTCGCCCCGGTAGGTGGGCTCCAGGTAGCGGAATTCGCCGCCCAGGTTCACGCCGCGCTTGGACATGACGGTGGGCGTGATGGTGGCGTCGCGGTTGGGCGCGATGTTCCAGTAGTAGGGCTGCGCGTACTCGACGCCGCTCACGTTGTCGATGGCCACGGTGGGCGGCAGCAACCCCGACTTGCGGCGGTCGGACAGCGGGAACGTGATGTGCGGGATGGGCAGGATGGGCAGGCCCTTGAACTCCAGCACCGCGCCGTCGGCCGTGCCCACCTGCTCTTCGTTGTCGATGCGGATCGACCGCGCGCGCAGCACCCAGTCGGGCTGCCAGGTGGCTTCGTCGTTCTTCTGGCAGGTGGTGTAGGTGGCGTTGTGCACCACGGAGCGATCGCGGTCGATGAAGTCCACGCGGCTGGCCTCGCCGTGGGCGCCGTTCATCAGGAAGCGGTAGTTGGCGGCATCGAAATAGCCCGAGAAGGCGTCGACCCGCAGTTCCAGCTCCGAGCCTTCGTACACGTTGCCCGCGCGGTTGATGCGCACCTGGCCGCGCGCCTTGGCGAGGTCGTCGGGCACCACGTATTCCAGCCGGTCGGCGTGGATGATGGTGTCGCCGCGGCGCAGTTCGGCATTGCCTTCGACGATGGCGTTGATGTCCGGCTGGCCGGTCACGCTGTCGCCTTTCACGAAGATCGGCAGCTGCGGGCGAACGGCTTCGGGGATCTTTTCCTGCAGCAGGGGGCTGGCGCGCAGGGCGGGCGCTGCCTCGGGCACGGCGGGTGCGCCGGGCTCGGCCTCCGACTGGGCGAGCGCTA
>NZ_BAAJYS010000059.1:0-17765 GCF_057543315.1 Acidovorax sp. KPB24-07 | reverse complement strand
CGGCCGCCTGGCGCGCGGCCTGGGCTGCCGCACCATGCGGCGGCATCCGCCACGGCCCGCCGTTGGCCCCTGCGCCACCCGTCCGCAAAGCGCCCCATGCACCCCATCCCCACACGCCCCTCTTCCCCGTCAGCGCGACCGAACGTTTCCGGCGAACCCGCGGCACCCGAGGCTGCAGGCCGCTCGCCTTCGCGTTCGCCATCGCCCCACCTGCGGCACGGCACGCTGTCCTCCCGACCGGCCACGCCCGCGTCGCCGGGCACGCCGATGGCGCCACGGCTCACCGAACTTGGCAGGTCCAGCTCCAGCGAACAACTGCAGGCCCTCATGCGGCAGCAAGCCAAAGAGTTCGGCATCGAGATGGATTGGGATTCGAACTCGGATTCGGATTCGGATTCCGACGCAGGCTCCGAGGCAAGCCTCGACGTCATCGTGGACGACAGTGCCCTCCACGCCGCGCGCCAGGACCGGATCGCCGAACTCACGCAGGCCCTGGCACAGGCACGCACGCCCGAAGCCTTGAACGCCATGGTGGCGCAAGCCGTGCAAACGGCGTGGCAAGCGGCGCAAAGCAGCGCACTGCCCACCGGCGCGGACATCTCCAAGGCGCTTCAACCCACTTACGACCATCGCACCAACGGCTTCATGGAGGCCAAGCAGGCCATCCGGCGCCTGGAGACGGCAGCGAACGCCTGGGAGGCCGCCGTGGAGCACCACCAGGCCGCGCTGTCTGCCCGCGACCTGCTGCTGCCCCATGCGGGCCCCGACGTGCTCGACTACCAGCTGTTGCAATGGGAGGCGGTGGCCTACCGGGTGCGCGCGCAGGAAAAAGCCCTGAGCGGTCTTTTGCTGCCGCTGCAGTTTCCCTATGCGCGAGCCGTGGGCAAGGCCCGCACCCAGAACGAGGCCGCAGGCCGCCTGCGCGAGGCCTGCGCCCTGCGCGAACGCGAGCCCCTGCACGCACTGCCCCCGAATGTGGCGGACATCGACGCGGCGCTCCGCCAGCAGCTGGCGGGCATCGGTCCGTCGATGAAGGACCTTTTGAACAACATCGGCCCCAGTGGTGAATTGAAAAGCACCGCCTCCCGTTCGGCGCCGCCGGGCAGCCATGCCCGCCAGCCCGAGGCCATGGACGAGGACGGCCTGACGCAGTATGTGCAGTCCTGCGCCGCCCTCGAAGCAGCAGCGCAGGGCTTGCTGGCCGCCTGGGCACACCCGCCCGCTGGACCGATTGCCGAGGCAGGCGAGATTGCCAAGGCCATGCTCAGCCCTCAGGCCCGGGAAACCCGTGCAGCCCTGCGGCGGGAAGCCGCACTGACCAAGGCCATCGATTCCTTGCTGGTCCGGGAGCAAAGGCTGCCAGGCCAAGCCGCCGCAGGGCAGGACACCGCGCCACAGGCGCCCTGGCTGGCCACGTTGAAGGTGTTCAACGACCTGAACCTCGCATTGCAACGCGCGGACAATGCCGAGCGCACGCTCCAGGAACATACCGCGCAGTGGAGCGCCGAACAATGCGAGACCTCGCGGAAGGTCATCAATGACCTGCAAACCCGCATCGCCACCGCCCGGGAGCACGCATCGCAACAAGGCAGCGCAGCCCTGCATCAGACGCTCGACCACCTGATTCAGCAAGGCATTGGCATGCTGCAGGGGACGCGCGGCGAAGCCGGCGACGGCCAAGCCGAAGCCCGGGCCGCGTTGCCCGGCTTGGCAGCGGCAGCACGGCATGCCCTGGCGGAGCTGAAGCAATCCAGGGTACACCCCCGCATCGCCGCCCCTTCGCTGGAGCAGTGCCGTTGGGTATGCACCGCCGTCGCTCAGGCTTGCGACGACATGGCCCAGGTTCCCGAGACGCTGGCCGAGACGCAGCAACACGCAGCACGCCTGCAGGTGGCCGAGCAACAGGCACGGCAGGCGGCCCAAGGGGCGCTGGCTCCCGCCATGCACCAGCTGGCCGACCTCTGCGAGGCTGCCCGCACGGACACGCTGACTGCGGCGGCTGGCATGCAGGCGCAGGCCGCCCGCCAACTGGAGGCACGGGCCGCCATGGAGGCGCAGGCCGCTGGCAAGCTCCAGGCGCTGCGGGAAGGCGCCCTGCAGGCAGCCATGGCGCCGGTGCTCATGGCGCTGGACCAACGGCCACGGCCTGCCGCCGATGCGCAGACCTCGCCCACCCATCCATGGCCACGCCACGGCGACGTTCTGGATCCGTTGAACCGGGGACTGCGCGCCGCGCGGGACGCGCAGGCCACGCTCGACGGCCATATCGCGTCGTGGAGCGACGAGCAGCGCCAGGAGTCGAGCGAAGCCATCGGCGCACTGAAAGCCCGCATCGCCGCTGGAGGCAAGGCCGCGCTCGAAGGCGCGATTTCCGACCTGCACCGGGCTTTCGAGACGATCTGGCGCGCCGGGGCGCAAATGCTGTCGGCAGAGCCAGCGGATGGGCCGGAAACCGCCTTGGCGCACTCGCTGGCCCACCAGGCCCTGGACGCGGCCCAGGGCTTCCACGGCGCGCTCCAAATTCCTCTTGAGGGCACGCCCCTGCTGGAGCACCAGGTGGTCGCGTTCTTCGCCAAGGCCTTCGTCCCCCTGGCCAAAGCCGGGGAAGGGCTGCGCATGCCACTGGGCACGCCAGCCGAGGCGTTGGCGCGCGCCGCCGTGCTGGAAACCGCCGCCAAGCAGGCACGGGAAGCCGCGCAAACCGGATTGACGGCCCCCCTGCAGCAGTGGGCGCTCTGGTGCGAAGGCCTGCGCACGGATGCCATCGGCGCTGCCGTGCTCCACGACATGAAGGCGATCAATGCCCTGTGCGAAGCCAGCGACGAGGCCCTTTCCGCTGCAGTGTGGCAGCTCAGCGATCGCCTTCTCGCAACGCATGAACTGGTTTTCGACCTGCCTTTCCAGCTCACGGCCGAGGGCTTGTTGACTGTGGCGGCTCCCGTGGCGCCGCCTGCCCTGCCGACGGCTGAGGAAGACCTGGACATGGCGAAGAACGCAGCCGCCATCGCGCAGCGTGCCACCGAACTGCGCGCCGGCCTGCCGAAAACGGTGCCGCCCGGTGCCCTGCCGGAGATGGCGCGAGACTACCAGTCCTCCCGCAACCGGCTCAGTGAGATGGCCTACGCGGCCCGGGTGGCCTCCGGTCTGCTGCCGCTCTTTCATGAGGCCTCGCAAGCCATCGCCCAGGCCTCCGTGGCCGAACGGCCCCGCGTGGCCAAGCAGTTCGCCAACGCCGCACTGTCCTTCCACCAGGATGCGACCGACGCCCTGAGCGATTACCTGGAAGCCAGCCTGCGCCTGCAATCGCGCAGCGACCGCCAGTCGGCCGCCATCGACGGCGCGAATGTGCGCCAGAGCGAACGGCTGGTGACGCTGATGCAGCGCAGCCTGGAGGGCCTGGGCCATCTCCTGGAGTGCCGGAAGATGGCGATCGACATCCATGCCAGACAGGCCAGCAGGCACCGCGACGTCAGGGATGGCCTGATGACCATCACCGACCGGTATGAACGGGCGACCCAGAAAATCGACGACAGCATGGAGCACCTGGCGCAGCGGCTGGACGTGGAAAGCCAACTCCCGGACTATGCCGACATCGCGAACGCGGAGAAAGCCAATGTCATGGGCGCGTTCGGCATGCTGATATGGCGGGGCAAATTCGAAAGCAGCATCGTTCAGGCCCAGCTGGCGTCCGATTGGCTGGCGAGGTTCCTGGGGCCGGACCAGCCGCTGCGCACGGCCTCGGACCTGACCGGCTGCACCGAGTTGATCGACTTGCTCCACCGCAGCCTGTCCGAGCAGAACACCTTCGCCCTCAAGCAGGTGCGCGACGACAGCAACACGCATCTGGTGCGGCAGATGCTCAAGGTCTCGCTGGATGGCATGCAACGGCTCAAGACCTTCGAAGCCCGGATCGGCGTTCTGAGACAGGCGCTGGCCACCACCGCCGCCACAGCCTCCTCCAGTGCCGCACCGCAGAAGACACGCCAACGCCGCAGACGCTGATGCTGACGGGAGACCGGTGGGCAGTCCAGCGGGCGTTGCCTTTGCCCTCCAGGGTTTGCTATAAATTTAATAGCATTGCAGGCATGTGATATCCCGGCATACCGCTGTTTTCGCTTGAAACCGGATTCGCCGGCCATTTCACGATGGACGAGGGCGCGCCAGCGGTCGTTCCGGCACCACCGCCAGGGAGAGGGCTCACCCCGGCACGCCACCCCAACGCTGCAGCAGCAACGCGTCCTCGGCAGCGCGCTGGCGTTGCATGAACTCGGCGGCGGCCACGTTGTAAGCCACGCGCTCCTGCACGTGGGCATCGCCATCGCGTGGCAGATCGCGGTCATGGAACGGGTCTTCGTCGAAAGCCGCATCGAGTGCGGCGAACGCCTCGCGATGCAGGTGCCGCATGCCGACGCGCCAGGTTTCGTTGGACAGCAGGTAGGCCGTGAGCTGCCGGTCGTCGCTTTCGGCGTCCATCACCCCCGCGGCCAGGGCCGACAGGTCGCCAGGCGTCAGCACGCTTTGCGCGGCATAGGTCATCTCGGAGGGCACGCTGTCCGGCAGCCACAGCAGGGCCTTCAGGCTGACCTTGGCGTGCAGCATGGTCTCCAGGGGTTCCCTGCGCAACTGCCGTTCCATGTCCTCGGGAATACCGGGCGTTTCCAGCGCCTGCCGGATGAAGTGGTGCACGGCCGCCTCCAGCGCTCCCAGCCGGAACTGCTGCCGCGCCCAGCCGTCCAGCCCCGCCGCATCGATGCGGCCCTCTTGCACCGCCTGGACCATCTGGTGGTTGCGCACCGCGAGCACGATGGCGGAAAAGCCTTCGGCCACGTTGTCGCCGCACGATCCGAGCGCGTTCTCGGCCATGGCCAGCACCCGCGCCCGGAGCCGGCCGTCGCGGGCGATGGCCTGGATCACCTGCGCCCCTTCCTGCAGGAGGGTGGCGCCCGGCCCGTGGGCTTTCCGCAGCGCCGGGGTGGATGGCAGCCTTCGCTCCAGCAAATGGGCGAACGCGGGCGCGTTTTCCTCGCCATCGAAGGCTTCCTGGGCTTCCAGCCAGAGCGAGAAGGGTGCCCGCAACTCGGATCGAAGGTGGGGTGGCGTGGCTTTGTGCAGGGCCCCGGCACCGATCGCCCGGTAACCCTGCTCCGCGAGGGCCACGATGCCCTCACGGGACAGCCGTTCGGCATGGTCCGGCGTGAGCGTGGCGCCGTTCTCGCCATGGGCCTGCAAGGCACGTTCGGCCGCATCGCGCAGGGGCTGCGCAAGCGATTCGTCGCCGATGACCCGCAGGAAATGGTTGAACGCCTCCCGGTATTCCGGGCCCCGCATGCGGGTCTCGCCGTCGCGGACCGCAGCCGCGCCATCGAGCGGGACGCAGGCCCGAAGCAGGGACAGGACCCGCTGGCCGGCCTGGGCCAGGCGTCCCGCATCGCGGCGGGCCCGCAGTTGCGCATTCAATACCGACATCCACAGGTTCATCTCCTGGGAGGGCGCCTGCAGGTCGGGATGCTTTCGCCACTGCGCCTCCAGGGTGCGCGCCAGACGCTGGCGCTGCGCGGGGGCCAGGGCCTTGGCGTGCAGATACTGGGCGGAGGCAGGCGCTTGCAGCCAATCCGCCCATGCCGGCAAGGGCACGGCCGGCGCCTCGGCCGTCGCGTCCGGGGTGGGCACCCAGTGTGGCTGCACGGGCGTTGCTGGCGCGCCCTGCGCTGCTCCATCGGCAGGCGCCGACGGAATTGCCAGCAACTCGCCCAGAGTGCGCCGCACGGGAAGCGGGGGCATCGGCGCGGCGGCGGTGGCCCCGGGTACCGAAGGCGCCCGCGTCGCCAAGGCCCCCGAGGGCATTCTCAACAGCGATCCGAGCGTGTGCCTCTGCGGCGGGATGACCGTCGCGGGCGCGTGATTGGCCGGCCTCTGCAGTAGCGGCGCGGCAGGCACGGACGGCGCACGGGAAGGGCCGGACAGGGGCATGGCGCAACGCGGAGTGAAGAACGCCGACATGCTGCCCGGGGCCCGGACCCGGGGCCGCCTGCGGCCCGAAGGGGCTGTGCTGGAGGCGAACCGGCCCGCCGGCGCCGCCGGTGGGTCGGCGTTGGCGTTGTCATAGCCGGCGCGCGGTCCGGCACGCGCCACAATGTCGCCCATGCTCACGCTCCAAACCATCCAGGATGCCGCCGCCCGCCTGCGCGGCCATGTGCTCGACACGCCGTGCGTGGAATCCAAGACGCTCTCGCAGATCGTGGGCGCCCAGGTGTTCCTCAAGTTCGAGAACCTGCAGTTCACCGCCTCCTTCAAGGAGCGCGGGGCCTGCAACAAGCTCAGCCAGCTGTCGCCCGAAGAGCAGCAGCGCGGCGTGATCGCGATGAGCGCCGGCAACCACGCCCAGGGCGTGGCCTACCACGCGCAGCGCCTGGGCCTGCGCGCCGTGATCGTGATGCCGCGCTTCACGCCAGGCGTGAAGGTGGAGCGCACGCGCGGCTTTGGCGCCGAAGTGGTGCTGCACGGCGACACGCTGGAGGAATCCCGCGCCCACGCCTATGCATTGGCCGAGGAGCGTGGCCTGACCTTCGTGCACCCCTACGACGACGAGGCCGTGGCCGCCGGCCAGGGCACGCTGGGCCTGGAGATGCTGCAGGCCGTGCCGGACCTGGACACCCTGGTCATCGCGGTGGGCGGCGGCGGACTGATCTCCGGCGTGGCGACGGCCGCCAAGGCGATCCGCCCCGGCATCGAGATCGTGGGCGTGCAGACCGCGCGCTTTCCGGCCATGGTCAATGCCATCAAGGGCACGCAGCATCCGCAGGGCACCTCCACGATCGCCGAGGGCATCGCCGTGGGCACGCCGGGCACCCTCACCCGCGAAGTGATCGCGCGGCTGGTGGACGACCTGGTGCTGGTGCAGGAGGGCGACATCGAGCAGGCCGTGCTCATGCTGCTGGAGATCGAAAAGACGCTGGTCGAGGGCGCCGGCGCCGCGGGCCTGGCAGCGCTCGTGCGCTACCCGGAACGCTTTCAGGGCAAGAAGGTGGGCCTGGTGCTGTGCGGGGGCAACATCGACCCGCTGCTGCTGGCCGCCATCATCGAGCGCGGCATGGTGCGCTCCGGGCGGCTGGCCCGCATCAAGGTCAGCGCGCGCGACATTCCGGGCGTGCTGGCGCGCATCACCGCCACCGTGGCCGAAGCCGGCGCCAACATCGAGGAGGTGCACCACCAGCGGGCCTTCACCATGCTGGCCGCCCAGAACGTGGAGATCGAACTCGTGCTGCAGACGCGCGGCAAGGCGCACGTGCAGCAGGTGCTGGAGCAATTGCGCGCGGCCCACATGGAGGCCGACCTGATCTGAGGCACTGAAAGGCGTCCGCTCCGAACCGCGGGTTTTTTGTAGGAGAAACGCGGTTTTTTGCCGAAATTCCCCGCCGAATACACGGCGTTGCATGGGATGGCGCGCGGTTTTCGGCACACTGCTGGCCCATGCAGCAACCAAAACGACGCCACTTCCTGCGCACCCTCGGCCGAGGCGCCGCCCTGGCTTCGGCCGGGACCCTCGGCCTGAACTGGACCCAGGCCTTCGCCACGCTCAAGCCCCTGGGCAAGCCGCAGCCCTTCGATTTCGCCGCGCTCAAGGGCCAGGCCCGCGCCCTGGCCGCCAAGGCTTACGAGCCGTACCAGGGCACCCTGCCCCCCTCGGTCACGTCGCTCGACTGGGACCAGTACCAGTCCATGCAGTTCCGGCCCGACCACTCGCTGTGGGCCGACGAGAAGCTGCGCTTCCAGGCCAAATTCTTCCACCTGGGCCTGTTCTTCAAGAAACCCGTGCACATGTACGAGCTGGCCAACGGCCAGGCGCAGGAGCTGGCCTATGACCCGGCCATGTTTGACTACGGCAAGAGCGGCCTCAAGGCCGGCGACCTGCCTGCCGACCTGGGCTTCGCGGGCTTTCGCCTGAACTTCCACACCGATCCCGTGCGCGACGTGGCGGCCTTCCTGGGCGCCAGCTACTTCCGGGCCGTGGGCGGCGAGTGGCAATACGGCCTGTCGGCGCGGGGCCTGGCCATCGACACCGGCATGCAGCGGCCGGAAGAGTTTCCCGACTTCACCGCGTTCTACCTGGAGCGGCCGGCCCCGGGCTCCAACACCGTGGTCGTGCTCGCCCTGCTCGACTCCCCCAGCGTGGCCGGCGCCTACCGCTTCGCGATCACCCCGGGCGACACGCAGGTGATGGAGATCGACGCCGCGCTGTACCCGCGCAAGGAAATCGAGCGCATCGGCATCGCCCCCTGCACCAGCATGTTCCAGCACGGCGAGAACGACCGCCGCATGGCCAACGACTGGCGGCCGGAAATCCACGACTCCGACGGCCTGTCGATGTGGCGCGGCAACGGCGAATGGGTGTGGCGCCCGCTCACCAATCCGCCGAACCTGCAGTTCAACGCCTTTGCCGACCAGAACCCGCGCGGGTTCGGTTTGCTGCAGCGCGACCGCAACTTCGACCACTACCAGGACGATGGCGTGTTCTACGAGCGCCGGCCCTCGCTGTGGGTGGAGCCCAAGGCCGACTGGGGCGCGGGTTCGATCCAGCTGGTGGAGATTCCCACCATCGACGAGACCTTCGACAACATCGTGGCGTTCTGGAACCCCGAGCGCAAGCCGAAGGCGGGCGAAGAGCTGCTGGTGGGCTACCGCCTGTACTGGGGCGCGCACCCACCGGCCCGTCCCGCGCTGGCCAGCTGCGTGGCCACGCGCACGGGCCTGGGCGGCGTGGTGGGCCAGCCGCGCAAGTACTTTTCGTGGCGCTTCGCGGTCGACTTCGCGGGCGAGAACCTCGCGGCCCTCGGCCGGGACGCCAAGGTGGAGCCCGTGATCACGGTGAGCCGCGGCAAGGTCGAGATCACGTCCGCCCGCCCCCTGGACGCCGTGAACGGCTGGCGCGCGATGTTCGACATCCGGCCCGAGGACGACAGCACCGAGCCCATCACCATCCGCCTCTTCCTGCGCGTGGGCAAGGAGCCGATCACCGAAACGTGGCTCTACCAGTGGGTGCCGCCGGCCCCTGCGGACCGCAAGCTGGTGTGACACCCGTCGAAACCCTGTGGCGGCCGCCCGGCGGCTGCCGCTAGAATTTCCATCACTTTTTGAGGCAGCCACCAGGAGAACCCATGGCCCACGACACGACCACCACCCCGCACGTTGGCGAACACCACCATGCCCCCGATGGCGTCGAAGCCGTGGTCCCGCTGATGCCCATCGTGCTGCCCGTGGTGGGCGGCGTGCTGATGTTCCTGCTGGCCTTCATCGCCATCTACATGGCCTGAGCGCCGGCCCCTCCCCTTCGCAGAGCCCCGCGCCGCGGGGCTTTTTTACGCCCACGTCCTTCAAAGGAACACACCATGAGAGCCGGCCACGCCCTGGTCCTTTTTTCCGGTGGACAAGACTCCACCACCTGCCTGGCCTGGGCACTGACCCACTTCGAGCGGGTGGAAACCATCGGCTTCGACTACGGCCAGCGGCACCACGTGGAGCTTCAGGCACGGCAGGAGGTGCTGGCCGCGCTGCGCGCCGAGTTCCCGCAATGGGCCGGCCGCATGGGCGAGGACCACATGGTCGATCTCGCGGTGCTGGGCCAGATCAGCGACACCGCGCTCACGCGCGACACCGCCATCCAGATGACCGAGGCCGGGCTGCCCAACACCTTCGTGCCCGGCCGCAACCTGCTGTTCTTCCAGCTCGCCGCCGCGGTGGGCTACCGGCGCGGGCTGCACACGCTGGTGGGCGGCATGTGCGAAACCGATTTCTCGGGCTACCCCGACTGCCGTGACGACACGCTCAAGGCCTTGCAGGTGGCGGTATCGCTGGGCATGGGGCAGCGCTTCACCTTCGAGACGCCGCTCATGTGGATCGACAAGGCCGCGACCTGGGAGATGGCGCGCCAGCTGGGCGGCGATGCGCTGGTGGACCTGATCGTGCAGCGCTCCCACACCTGCTACCACGGGGTGCGCGACACGCTGCATGCCTGGGGTTACGGCTGCGGCACCTGCCCGGCGTGCGAACTGCGCCGCGCAGGCTACTTTCAGTGGACGGGGCTGCCGCCAGGCCCTTGACGACCGCGGAGATGCGCCACTTTCCGGCCGTCTCCGCACATTCCCTGTGTCCCCACCCGGCGTCGAATGCCTCGCGACGCAAGGGTTTTCACCCAGCGCGCGGGCGTTGTTGGTCCGGAGTCGTTCTGCTAGCATCAATTCACTTACCGGCCGGCATGTAAAAAATAGATCGCTCACGGAATCAGGGCGACGCCGCAGAGAAAGAGGAAGACAAATGCAGGGTTTGATGCAATCCGGAGCACTGCTCATCTCCACGTTGCTGGAGCACGCGGCTCGCCACCACGGGGACGTGGAGATCGTCTCCCACGTCGACGCGCACACCAGCCTGCGCACCAGCTGGGGCGAAGTGGGCCACCGCGCGCGGCGCCTGGCCAGCGCCCTGCACGCCCGCGGTCTGCCGCAGGGCGCGCGGGTCGGCACGCTGGCCTGGAACACGCACCGGCACCTGGAGCTGTACTACGCGGTCTCGGGCATGGGCGCCATCCTGCACACCGTGAACCCGCGCCTGTTCCCCGAGCAGATCAGCTACATCGTCAACCACGCGGCCGACGAGTACCTGTGCTTCGACCCGGACTTCTCGCCGCTCGTGGCCCAGATCGCGCCGCACCTGCCCTCCGTCAGGGCCTACGTGGCCCTGTGCCGGCGCGACCAGTTGCCGGCGGTGGACCTGCCCGCGCCGCTGCTGTGCTACGAAGACCTGGTGGACGCGGGCGACGCCGCTTTCGCCTGGCCCGCGCTGGACGAGAACACCGCCTCGTCGCTCTGCTACACCTCGGGCACCACCGGCCACCCCAAGGGCGTGCTGTACAGCCACCGCTCGACGGTGCTGCATTCGTGGACCGCCTGCGCCACGGACGGCCTGGGGCTGGGCGCGCGCGACAGCGTGCTGCTGGCCGTGCCCATGTTCCACGTGAACGCCTGGGGCATTCCGTATGCCAGCGCCATGAGCGGCGCCAAGCTCGTGCTGCCCGGCCCCAACCTCTCGGGCGAGCGCCTCTTCGCGCTGCTGCGCGACGAACAGTGCACGCTCTCGCTGGGCGTGCCCACGGTGTGGCTGGGCTTCTTCCAGCATGCCGAGGCGTTGCCCGCCGCCGAGCGCGCGGCGCTGCGGCTGCAACGCGTGGTGGTGGGCGGATCGGCCGCGCCGCGCGCCATCATCGAGAAATTCGACCGACTCTTCGGTGCGTTCGTGATCCAGGCCTGGGGCATGACGGAGACCAGCCCGCTGGCCACCATCGGCAACCTGCTGCCCCGGCACGCGGACCTGCCCGCCGAAGGGCGCCACGCCGTGCAGGCCCGCCAGGGCCGCGCCATCTTCGGCGTGGAGATCGCGGTGTTCGACGCCGAGGGGCGCCAGCGCGCGCAGGACGACCGCACCCCCGGCGATCTCAAGGTGCGCGGGCCCTGGGTGGTGTCGGCCTACTACGGCCAGGAGCCGGGCGCGGCCCTGGATGCGGACGGCTGGTTCGCCACGGGCGACGTGGCGCTGATCGACGCCGAGGGCTACGTGCAGATCACCGACCGCTCCAAGGACGTGATCAAGTCCGGCGGCGAATGGATCTCCTCCATCGACCTGGAGAACCTGGCCGTGGGCCACCCCAAGGTCCAGGAGGCCGCGGTGATCGGCGCCTACCACAGCAAGTGGCAGGAGCGCCCCCTGCTCATCGTGGTGCCCAAGGCGGGCGAGTCGGTGAGCGGCGCGGAGATCCTCGACTTCATGAAGGACCGCATCGCGCGCTGGTGGATGCCCGACGACGTGGTGTTCATCGACGCGCTGCCCCACACCGCCACCGGCAAGCTGCAAAAGACGCGGCTGCGCGAATTGTTCCGCGACCACCGCCTGCCCACCGACGCGGCCTGAGCCCACGCCCCGCGGCCCCTGCGGGCCGCTGGCATCGCACACCCCGCGGACGGCGGGGCCCTGGATGCATCCGTCCCGACCGAAGACACGCACACACCAAGGAGACACACCCATGCCATTGCCCAGCTCCCGCCTCGCCCTTGCCGCCCTGGCCCTTGCCTGTGGCGCAGCGGCCCACGCCCAGATCAGCGACGATGTGGTGCGCATCGGTGTCATGGCCGACCAGACCGGCCCCTACTCGGGCAACGGCGGCCCCGGCTCCACGCTGGCCGTGCGCATGGCCGCGGAGGACTTCGGCGGCGCCGTGCTCGGCAAGCCCGTCGAGGTGGTCGTGGCCGACGACCAGAACAAGCCCGACGTGGGCCTGAACATCGCGCGCAAGTGGCTCGACACCGAGAAGGTGGACACCATCGTCGGCGGCTCGGCCTCGTCGATCGCGCTGGGCATCTCCAGCCTGCTCAAGGAACGCAAGAAGCCCTACCTGATCGCGGGCACGGTGAGCGCGGAACTGACCAACAAGTCCTGCTCGCCGATGAACTTCCAGTTCCTCACCGACACCTATGCGCTGCCCAAGGCCGGCGTGCAGAGCCTCATGAAGCAGGGCATCAAGAGCTTCTATTTCATCACCGTGGACTATGCCTTCGGCCAGGCCTACCAGGACGATGCGACGCGCTTCATCCAGGCCGCCGGCGGCAAGGTGGTGGGCTCGGTCAAGCACCCGCTGGGCGCCACCGACTTCTCGTCGTACCTGCTGCAGGCGCAATCCAGCGGCGCGCAGGCCATCGTGATCCTGAACGCGGGGCTCGATCTGTCGAACGCCCTCAAGCAGGCCGCCGAATACAAGATCACGCGCGGCGGCCAGGTGGTGACGGTGTTCGGCATGACGATCAACAGCGTCTCGGCCATGGGACTGGACGTGGCCCAGGGCCTGCAGCTGACGCTGCCGTTCTACTGGGACCGCGACGAGGCCTCGCGCGCCTGGGCCAAGCGCTTCATGGCGCGCAACAAGGGCGTGGTGCCCACCTACATCCACGCGGGCGCCTACAGCGCCGCCTGGCACTACCTGCAGGCCGTGAAGGCCGCAGGCACCGACGACGGCGCCAAGGTCGCGGCCAAGATGCGCGAGCTGCCCATCAACGACTTCTTTTCCAAGGACGTGAAGATCCGCGAGGACGGCCAGGCGCTGCGCACGGTGTACGCCATACAGGTCAAGAAGCCCTCCGAGTCCAAGGGCCCCAACGACTTCTACACGGTGCGCGGCGAGATCCCGCCCGAGCAGACCTGGCGCCCGCTGTCCGAGAGCAGCTGCGACTACATCAAGGCCGCCGCCAAGTAGGCCCGCGCCCGGCCGATACGCAGCCCGAGCCCTTCCATGGCCCTTCGCATCGACATCCTGGCCCCGCAGCGGGACCTGCTGGGCGAATGCCCACTGTGGGACGCGCGCACCCAGTCGCTCTACTGGATCGACGGGCGCGCCGGCATCGTGCGGCGCCACACGCCGGCCACCGGGGCCGGCGCGCAGTGGCAACTGCCCCAGCACATCGGCGCCATCGCGCTGTGCGACAGCGGCCGGCTGCTGCTGGCGCTGGAGGACGACTTCCAGTACCTGGACCCGGACACGGGCACCCTCTCGCCCCTGGGCGTGCGGGTGGCGCACGGCGCCGACCGGATGCGCCTGAACGACGGCCGCACCGACCGCAACGGGCGCTTCGTGGTCGGATCGATGACGCTGGGCCGAATGGCGCCCGAGGGCGCGCTCTACCAGCTCGGCGCGCACGCGGTGCGCACGCTGGACACGGGCATCCACGTGGCCAACGGCACCTGCTTCAGCCCCGATGGGCGCTGGCTGTACTTTGCCGACAGCCCCACGCACCAGGTGCGCCGCTACGCCTACGACCCCGCCACGGGCGACATCGGCCCGGCCGAGGTGCTGGTGGACACGCGCGCGCTGGGCTCCGTGCCCGACGGCGCCACCGTGGACGCCGAGGGCTGCCTGTGGGTGGCGCTGGTGCAGAACGGCCAGCTCGCACGCTTCACGCCCGACGGGCGGCTGGAGCGCCGCATCCAGCTGCCGGTGACCTTCGTGACCTGCCCCTGCTTCGGCGGCCCCGGGCTGGACGTGATCTACCTCACCTCCATCCGCGACAGCGGCAACCTGCTGCGCAGCGACCACCCCGACGCGGGGGCCGTGTTCGCCATCCACGGCACGGGCGTGCGCGGGCTGGAGGAAGCCCGCTTCGCCGACCTCCCCTCTCACCATTCGACAAGGACCCCTCAATGACCACCCGACGTTTCGAAGGCAAGGTTGCCCTCATCACCGGCGGTGCGCGCGGCATCGGCCGTGCCATCGCCGACGCCATGGCGGCCGAAGGCGCCGCCGTCGGCATCCTGGACCGCGCCGAGGACATGGCGCACGAAGCCGCCGAGCAGTTGCAGGCGCAGGGGCTGCAGGCCATGGCCTTCGGCGGCGACGTGGCACGCCGCGCGAGCTTCAGCGACGCCGTGGGTGCGCTCAAGGAGCGCTTCGGCCGCCTGGACGTGCTCGTGAACAACGCCATCTGGGTGCGCTACGGCCCCATCGACGCCATCACGCCCGAGATGCTCGATCGCATGGTGGGCACGGGCTTCAACTCGGTGGTCTGGGGCATCCAGGTGGGTGCCGAGGCCATGGAGGCCGGTGGCAGCATCGTCAACATCGCCTCGTCGGCCGCCTTTCTGGGCCTGCCCGAGGGCATGCTGTACTGCGGCGTGAAGGCCGGCGTGCTGGGGCTGACCCGCTCGGCCGCCGTGGACCTGGGACCGCGCGGCATCCGCGTCAACGCCATCTGCCCGGGCTCGGTGCTCACCGAGGGCGTGAAGATCAACGTTGATGCCGACAAGGCCAAGCTGCGCATCGCCAAGACGCCGATGAAGCGCCTGGGCGAGGTGGAGGACATCGCCAAGGCCGCATGCTTCCTGGCCTCGGACGACGCCAGCTTCGTGACCGGCGAGTCGCTGCTCGTGGACGGCGGCGTCACCCATGCCTTCCTCTGAGCCGCCCAACGGCCGCCCCGCCATGGACGCCCCCTTCATCCTCGAAGCCCGCCAGCTCAGCCGGCAGTTTCGCGGCTTCTACGCCGTCAAGGACGTGGACCTGCGGGTGCGCCGGCACTCGGTCCACGCCCTCATCGGGCCCAACGGCGCAGGCAAGACGACCTGCTTCAACCTGCTCACCACCTTCCTGCGGCCTTCCTCGGGCACGGCGGTCTTCAACGGCCGCGACATCTCGCGCAGCGACCCGGCTTCCGTGGCCATGGCGGGCCTGGTGCGATCGTTCCAGATCTCGGCCGTCTTCGGACAGATGACGGTGCTGGAGAACGTGCGCGTGGCGCTGCAGAAGCGCCACGGCGGCACCTTCGCCTTCTGGCGCAACGTGAAGGTCCTGCGCACGCTGGACGCGCGGGCGCTGGAGCTGCTGGAACGCGTGGGCCTCACGCGCTGGCGCGACACGCCCGCCGGCGAACTGCCCTACGGGCGCAAGCGCGCGCTGGAGCTGGCCACCACCATCGCCATGGAGCCCGAGATGATTCTGCTGGACGAGCCCATGGCGGGTCTGGGCCACGAGGACATCGGCCCGGTGGTGGCGCTGATCCGTGAGGCCGCGCGCGGACGCACGGTGCTCATGGTCGAGCACAACATGAAGGTCATCGCCGAGCTGTGCGACCGCGTGACCGTGCTGCAGGCCGGCCAGGTGCTGGCCGAGGGCAGCTATGACGAGGTCTCGCGCGACCCGCGCGTCATCGAAGCCTACGTAGGAGGTACCCATGCCTGAGGCCCACGACGCGCAGCCCCTGCTGCAGGTGCGCGGCCTGCGCGGCTGGTACGGCGAAACCCTGGCGCTGCAAGGCATCGACCTGGACGTGAACGAGGGCGAGGTCGTTTGCCTGCTGGGGCGCAACGGCGCCGGCAAGACCACCACGCTGCGCGCCATCATGGGACTGCTGGGCCGGCGCGAGGGCCGGATCACGCTGCGCGACCAGCCCACCGAGGGCCTGCCGCCCGAGGCGATCGCGCGCCTGGGCGCGGCCTACTGCCCCGAAGAGCGCGGCATCTTCGCCAGCCTTTCGACCGAAGAGAACCTGCTGCTGCCGCCGGTGCTGCTGCCCGGCGGCCTGAGCGTGGCCGAGATCTACACGCTGTTCCCCAACCTGCAGCAGCGCCGGCACAGCCCGGGCACGCGACTGTCGGGCGGCGAGCAGCAGATGCTGGCCATCGCCCGCATCCTGCGAACGGGCGCCAAGCTGCTGCTGCTGGACGAGCCCACCGAGGGCCTGGCGCCGGTGATCGTGGAGCGCATCGGCGCCACCATCCGCATGCTGCGCGAGCGCGGCTTCACCGTGCTGCTGGTGGAGCAGAACTTCCGCTTCGCCTGCGCGCTGGCCGACCGCTTCTACGTGATCGAGGAAGGCGAGGTGGCGGGCCACTTCCGCCGCGACGAACTCGACACGCAGCGCGAACACATCGAGTCGCTTCTGGGCCTGTGAGCCCTTCTTCACCCAACGCAGGACGGACAACACGATGGACGGGCTATTCGGAATCCCCTGGGCTGCACTGATCGGGCAGCTTCTGGTCGGGCTCATCAACGGCGCCTTCTACGCCCTGATGAGCCTGGGGCTGTCGATCATCTTCGGGCTGCTGCATGTGGTCAATTTCGCCCACGGCGCGCAGTACATGCTGGGCGCTTTCGTGGCGTGGGGGCTGCTCGAATACCTGGGCATCGGCTACTGGCCGGCGCTCGTCATCGCGCCGCTGGTGGTGGCGGGCTTCGGGGTCGTGTTCGAGCGCCTGATGCTGCGCCGGCTGTATGCGCTGGACCATGTTTACGCGCTGCTGCTGACCTTCGGCGTGGCGCTGCTCATGGAGGGCGCCTTCCGCCTGCAGTTCGGCGTGAGCGGCCAGCCCTACCCCAACCCGCTGACGGGCGGCATCGACGTGGGCGTGACCTTCCTGCCGCTGTACCGCGTGTGGGTGATCGCCGCAGCGCTGGCGGTGTGCCTGGGCACCTGGTTCTTCATCGAGAAGACCAAGCTGGGCGCGTACCTGCGCGCGGCCAACGAGAACGCCCCGCTGGTGCGCACCTTCGGCATCAACGTGCCCCGCATGCTCATGCTCACCTACGGGCTGGGCGTGGGCCTGGCGGGCCTGAGCGGCGTGATGGCCGCGCCGATCTACCAGGTGAGCCCGCTGATGGGCTCGAACCTGATCATCGTCGTGTTCGCGGTGGTGGTGATCGGCGGCATGGGCTCCATCCTGGGCTCCATCGTCACCGGCTTCGCGCTGGGCGCCATCGAGGGCCTGACCAAGGTCTTCTATCCCGATGGCGCGGGGGTGGTCATCTTCGTGGTGATGATCCTCGTGCTCGCCGTCCGTCCCCATGGCCTCTTCGGCCGTGCCCACTAGGAGTCGCCATGGACCTGCTGAGTCGACGCACCCACAACGCGCTGCTGCTGGCCGCCCTGGCCTGCCTGGCCGCCGCGCCGTTCGTGGTGTATCCCATGTTCCTCATGAAGCTGATGTGCTTCGCGCTGCTGGCGGCATCGGTCAACCTGCTGGTCGGCTACGTCGGCCTGCTGTCGTTCGGCCACGCCATGTTCTACGGCACCGCCGGCTACATCACCGCGCACGCGGTCAAGGTCTGGGGTTGGGAGGGCCTGAGCGGCATCGCCCTGGGCGCGGCCGCGGCCGCTGTGCTGGGCCTGCTGACAGGGCTGCTGGCCATCCGCCGCCAGGGCATCTACTTCTCGATGATCACGCTGGCCTTCGCGCAG
>NZ_BAAJYS010000058.1:0-17895 GCF_057543315.1 Acidovorax sp. KPB24-07 | reverse complement strand
TGGCTCCTCGACCTGGGCTCGAACCAGGGACCTACGGATTAACAGTCCGGCGCTCTACCGACTGAGCTATCGAGGAACAAGACTTAGATTATATACACAAAAAGTGAGCAAATTCGAAGAACTGCGGTTGCCTGATGGATCGGGTTGCAAGTTGCCTCACATGGCCCTCAACGGGCCGGCTCTGGCCGTTGCCACAGCCAGGCGAGCACGCATGCCATGCACAGCGAAGCGCTGATGGCCACCCAGCGGGGTGCGTGGCTGAAGATGAGCACGGCCGCCGCGAGCGCCATGAGGATGCTGGCGCTCCACTTGGCGCGGCGGCTCACCTGGCCGCCGTTGGCCCAGTCGCGCAGCATGGGGCCGAAAAGCGGGTGGCGCCACAGCCACGCATGCAGCCGGGGCGAACTGCGGGCCGCCGCCCAGCCGGCCATGAGGATGAACACCGTGGTCGGCAGGCCGGGCACGAAGATGCCGATGATGCCGGTCACCAGGCTCAGCACCGCAAAGCACAGCAGCAGCCAGCGCACCGGCAGGGGCAGCGGAGCAGGGCGGGGCGGTGGCGGTGGCAAAGGCGCTGGCGGGGGCGGGGGCGGCATGCCTGGATTGTGCCTGCGGCATGGGGTTGGTCGGCGCGCTATGCTGCGGGCACTTCGACGCTGACCGTCGGCCCTTCTTTTCATTCCCATGACCGTTCAACACATTCTCAAGATGGGCGATCCGCGCCTGCTGCGCGTGGCCCAGCCCGTGACCGAGTTCGACACCGACGCGCTGCACCTGCTGGTGCGCGACATGCTGGACACCATGGAGGCCGTCAATGGCGCCGGCCTGGCCGCGCCGCAGATCGGCGTGGATCTGCAATTGGTGATCTTCGGCTCGGACCGCAAGAACCCCCGCTACCCCGACCGGCCCCTGGTGCCGCGCACCGTGTTGCTCAACCCGCAGATCATCCCGCTGGGCGACGAGGAGGAAGAGGACTGGGAAGGGTGCCTGTCCGTTCCCGGCCTGCGCGGCAAGGTGCCGCGCTGGTCCCGCATCCGCTACCAGGGCCTGGACCCGTATGGCGACCCGATCGATCGCACGGCGGAGGGGTTCCATGCGCGCGTGGTGCAGCACGAATGCGACCACCTGATCGGCAAGCTCTACCCGATGCGGGTGCGCGACTTCACCCAGTTCGGCTACACCGAGGTGCTGTTTCCCGAGCTCGCCGACGCGGAAGACGACTGACGGACCAGGCAAGCGTTGCCTCGGAAAATATGAATGGAATTGGCCGCCAGCGCAAACAATACTAGGGCGTTATGCTATCAAATAAGTAGCATCGGATGGGGCGTATCCCAGTGGCCCTTCACTCGGACAACGCGTTCAGCAGTTCGGTCTCGATCTGGATCTGCCGTGCGTTGCTCTGCAGTTCCGGGCCGTGCACGAGGAAGGTGTCTTCCACGCGCTCGCCCAGGGTGCTGACCTTGGCCAGCTGCACGCTCAGGTGGTGGCGCGAAAGGATGCGCGCCACCAGGTAGAGCAGGCCCGCCCGGTCGCTGGCGGAGATGTTGATGAGCCAGCGCTGGGCTTTCTCGTCGGGGCGCAGCGTGACGCGCGGGGCCACGGGAAAGCTCTTCACGCGGCGGGAGACGCGCTTGCGTGCTGGCTCGGGCAGGCCCGCGGTTTCGTCCTCGATCGCGCGGGCGAGATCGCTCTCCACCATGTGCGTGAGTTCGCGGTAGTGCCCGGCCTGCTCCGAGGCCACGACCTGGAACGTGTCGAGCGCGCAGCCATCGTGGGCGGTGTGCACCCGCGCATCGAGGATGCTGAAGCCTGCCCGGTCGAAATAGCCGCAGATGCGGGCGAAGAGGTCGGGCTGGTCGGGCGCATAAACCGCCACCTGCAGACCTTCGCCCGCCAGCGACTGCCGCGCGCGGACCACGGTGCGGCCGGTACCCACGTAGCGCGAGAGGTGGCGCGTGTGCCAGGCGATGTCGGCGGCTTCGTGCCGCATGAAATAGCCCACGTCCAGCGTGTCCCACAGCTTCTTGTGCGCCTCGAACGGCTGGGCCTGCAGCGCCAGCATGACCATGGCTTCGCGCTTGCGGGCCTCGATTTCGGCGGCGGCATTGGGGGCGTGGCCGCCCAGGGCGCGCAGCGTGGCGCGGTACAGGTCTTCCAGCAGCTTGCCCTTCCACGCGTTCCAGACCTTGGGGCTGGTGCCGCGGATGTCCGCCACGGTGAGCAGGTACAGCGCGGTGAGGCGGCGCTCGCTGCCCACGCGCTGGGCGAAAGCGCCGATCACGTCCGGATCGGACAGGTCCTGCTTTTGCGCGACCTGGCTCATGGCCAGGTGCTCGCGGACCAGGAACTCGACCAGCGCCGCGTCTTCCTCGTCCACGCCGTGCTGGCGGCAGAAGTGGCGCACTTCCTCTGCGCCGATCTTGGAGTGGTCGCCGCCGCGGCCCTTGCCGATGTCGTGGAACAGCGCCGCCAGGTACAGCAGCCATGGCTTGTCCCAGCCGCCGGCCAACTGCGAGCAGAACGGGTATTCGTGCGCATGCTCGGCCATGAAGAAGCGGCGCACGTTGCGCAGCACCATCAGGATGTGCTGGTCCACGGTGTAGACGTGGAACAGGTCGTGCTGCATCTGGCCCACGATGCGGCGAAACGGCCAGAGGTAGCGGCCCAGCACCGAGGTCTGGTTCATGAGCCGCATCGCATGCGTGATGCCCGAGGGCTGCCGCAGGATCTTCATGAAGGTCGCGCGGTTGACCGGGTCGCGGCGGAAGGCGCTGTCCATCGCCCCGCGGGCGTTGTAGAGCGCGCGCAGCGTGCGCACCGACAGGTCCTTCAGCCCCAGCGTGGTTTCGTAGAGCAGGAAGGTTTCCAGGATGGCGTGGGGTTGCTTCTCGTACAGGTCATCGCTCGCCACCTCGACGAGGCCGGCCTTTTCGAAGAAGCGGTCGTTGATGCGGTGCAGTTCGTGCGTGGAGGGGCTGAGCCGCTCCTCGATGTTCAGCAGCAGGATCTGGCTGAGCTGCGACACGGCCTTGGCCGCCCAGTAATAGCGGCGCATGAGGGTTTCGCTTGCGCGCATGGCCAGGCGCTTGCCGTCGGGCGAGTGGGAGCGGTAGCCGAACGATTCGGCCACGGCGGTCTGCAGGTCGAACACCAGCCGGTCCTCGTGGCGGCCGGCCACGGCGTGCAGCCGCGCGCGGATGAGAAACAGCACGGCCTCGTTGCGCTCGATCTGGGCCACCTCGAACGGCGTGGCCATGCCGTTGGCGGCCAGTTCGCGCCAGTCGCGTCCCAGGCCGGCCGCGCGGGCGACCCACAGCACCGTCTGCAGGTCGCGCAGGCCGCCGGGCGACTCCTTGCAGTTGGGCTCCAGCGAGTAGGGCGTGTTCTCGTACTTGGTGTGGCGCTGGCGCATCTCCAGCGTCTTGGCGATGAGGAAGTCCTGCGCGTCCATCTGCGCGTCGTAGCGCTGCTGGAACGCGGCGAACAGCGGCGAGCTGCCGCAGACGCGGCGGGCTTCGAGCAGCGAGGTCTGCACGGTCACGTCGGCCGCGGATTCGGTCAGGCACTCGGCCACCGTGCGCACGCTGGAGCCGATCTCCAGGCCCGCGTCCCAGCAGCTGCCGATGAACGATTCGATGCACGTGGACAAGGCGCAGCCGGCCCCGGGCGTGGCGCCATCCGGTAGCAGGACGAGCACGTCCACGTCGGAATGGGGAAAGAGCTGCGCCCGGCCGTAGCCACCCACGGCCACCAGCGCCAGGTCGTCCGGCATGCCGGCGCGCTGCCACAGCTGGCGCAGCAGGCGGTCCGCCAGGGTGGAGAGCTTGTGCAGCAGGGTGCGAACGCCGCGCGTGGAGGCGCCCGTGGATTGCAGCGACGCGAGCAGGGTGGCCTTGTCTTGGCGGTAGGCGTCGCGCAGGGTTTGCAGGTCGGTCATGGACGGCGGCGGGGTGGCGGGTGCGGATGGGGCGACTGGGTTGGCAGGTTAGCACCAGGCAAAGCAAGAACCGTGCGCCCGGCCGCCGCGCGGCCGGCCCGCGCGCCGTGTTCCGGTCAGGTCTTCGTGGCGGTCACGAAGGCTGGCAGCGGCGGCGATCCGGCCGACAGGGTGAGGACTTCGTAGCCGGTCTCGGTCACCAGCACGGTGTGCTCCCACTGCGCCGACAGGCTGCGGTCCTTGGTCACGATGGTCCAGCCGTCGTTGCCGAACTCCTTCACCTCGCGGCGGCCGGCGTTCAGCATGGGCTCGATGGTGAAGGTCATGCCGGGCAGCAGCTCATCCAGCGTGCCGGGGTAGCCGTAGTGCAGCACCTGGGGCTCTTCGTGGAATTTCTGGCCGATGCCGTGGCCGCAGAACTCGCGCACCACCGACAGGCCGTGGCCCTCGGCGTACTTCTGGATGGCGTGGCCAATGTCCCCCAGGCGGGCGCCGGGCTTGACGCGCTGGATGCCGATCCACATGGCGTCGAAGGTGAGGCTGCACAGGCGCTTGGCGGCGATGGAGACGTCGCCGATCAGGTACATGCGGCTGTTGTCGCCGTACCAGCCGTCCTTGGTGATGACGGTGACGTCCACGTTCATGATGTCGCCCTTCTTCAGGGGCTTGTCGTTCGGGATGCCGTGGCAGACCACGTTGTTGATCGACGTGCACAGCGACTTGGGGTAGGGCGGATAGCCCGGCGGCTGGTAGCCGATGGTGGCGGAGATGGTGCCCTGCTGCGCCATGCATTCGGCCGCGAGGCGGTCGATTTCGTTCGTGGTGATGCCAGGCTGGATGTGGGGCGCGATGTAGTCCAGCACTTCCGAAGCCAGTCGGCATGCCTCTCGCATGCCGGCGATGCCTTCGGCGTCTTTGATGGTGATGCTCATGGGGCCAATTATCCCATCGGCGCTTGGCCGATGCGGGCCACGCGGGCGAAGGCCTCGTCGGCGATGCGATCCGCCCCCGGTAAAATGCCGGGCTCAGCATTCTCCGCACCCTGCCCAGCCGGCCCCAGTCAGCGGCCGGCGGTCCAGGGTGGGGCCGCACCTTTTCCATCACCCAACAGGCCGCCGAAGTGATCTCGCCGACATCGTCCACGAAGCCCTCCTTGCACCTCAGCACGTTCGAAGGCGGCAACGCCCTCAGCGCCTTCCGCATGCGCCAGCTGCTGCCCGCGCTGCAGGCCATCCACGACCGCATCACGGGCATCGCCGCCCGCTTCGTGCACCTGGTGGCCACCGACGCGGTGCCCACCCCGGCCGAAACCGATCGCTTCGCCGCGCTGCTGACCTATGGGGACCCCTACGGCGGCCCGTCCGATGGCCCGGCCATCGTTGTCACGCCGCGCCTGGGCACGGTCTCGCCCTGGGCGTCGAAGGCGACCGATATCGCGCACAACTGCGGCCTGGCGCTGCGCCGCGTGGAGCGCATCACCGAATACCGCCTCTCGCTCAAATCCGGCCTGCTGGGCGGCACGCCCACGCTGACCGACGCGCAGCGCGGACAGATCGCCGCGCTGCTGCACGACCGCATGACCGAGTCGGTGGTGTGGGACCGCTCGGGCGCCGAGGCCCTGTTCACCGAGCTGCCGGCCGCGCCGATGGAGTTCGTCGATGTGCTGGGCGGCGGGCGCGCGGCGGTTGAGGCGGCCAACGCCCAGTGGGGCCTGGCCCTGGCCGACGACGAGATCGACTACCTGGTCAATGCCTTCCAGGGCCTGGCGCGCAACCCCACCGACGTGGAGCTGATGATGTTCGCGCAGGCCAACAGCGAGCACTGCCGCCACAAGATCTTCAATGCGCAGTTCACCATCGACGGCGAGAAGCAGGACAAGAGCCTGTTCGCCATGATCCGCAACACCCATCAGCTGGCGCCCCAGCACACGGTGGTGGCGTATTCGGACAATGCCTCGGTCATGGAAGGCACGCGTGTCGAGCGGTTTTTGGCCAAAATGCCCGCCAGTGCAAATTCCACTAGGGCAGTGTGCTATGAAAAGAGTAGCGTCACGAACCACATCCTGATGAAGGTGGAAACGCACAACCACCCCACGGCCATCTCGCCGTTCCCCGGCGCTTCCACCGGCGCGGGCGGCGAGATCCGCGACGAAGGCGCCACGGGCCGCGGCTCCAAGCCCAAGGCGGGCATGACCGGCTTCACGGTGTCCAAGCTCTGGGGCGGCGAGTTCGGCAAGCCCGAGCACATCGCCAGCCCGTTGCAGATCATGGTGGAAGGCCCCCTGGGCGGCGCGGCGTTCAACAACGAGTTCGGCCGGCCCAACCTGCTGGGCTATTTCCGCGAGTACGAGCAGTCGGTGGGCGGCGTGGACCGGGGCTACCACAAGCCCATCATGATCGCCGGCGGCCTGGGCACCATCGATGCAGGCCTCACGCAGAAGATCGAATTCCCGGCCGGCTCGCTGCTGATCCAGCTGGGCGGCCCAGGCATGCGCATCGGCATGGGCGGCAGCGCGGCCAGTTCCATGGCCACGGGCGCGAACGCGGCGGAGCTCGATTTCGACTCCGTGCAGCGCGGCAACCCCGAGATCGAGCGCCGCGCGCAGGAGGTCATCAACCACTGCTGGGCGCAGGGTGCGGCCAACCCCATCCTGGCGATCCACGACGTGGGCGCGGGCGGGCTGTCCAATGCCTTCCCCGAGCTGACCAACGACGCCGGCCGGGGTGCGCACTTCGACCTGCGCGCGGTGCAGCTCGAGGAGTCGGGCCTGGCCCCGAAAGAGATCTGGTCCAACGAAAGCCAGGAGCGCTACGTGCTGGCGATCGCGCCGCAATCGCTGGAGCAGTTCCGCGCCTTCTGCGAGCGCGAGCGCTGCCCGTTCGCCGTGATCGGCACGGCCACCGAGCACCGCCAGCTGGTGCTGGAGGACACGGCCGCCACCGGCGATCAGAAGCTGCCGGTGGACATGCCCATGGAGGTGCTGCTGGGCAAGCCGCCCAAGATGCACCGCGACGTGAAGACCGTGCAGCGCGAATTCGCGCCCATCGATCTCACGGGCGTGGCGCTGCAAAAGGCGGTGATCGACGTGCTGGCGCACCCCACGGTGGCGAGCAAGCGCTTTCTCATCACCATCGGTGACCGCACGGTGGGCGGCTTGTCGCACCGCGACCAGATGGTGGGCCCCTGGCAGGTGCCGGTGGCCGACTGCGCCGTCACGCTGGCCGACTTCCAGGGCTTTGCCGGCGAGGCCATGAGCATGGGCGAGCGCACGCCGCTGGCCGCCATCGACGCGCCCGCCTCGGGCCGCATGGCCGTGGCCGAGGCCATCACCAATCTGCTGGCCGCGCCCATCGAGCTGCCGCGCGTGAAGCTCTCGGCCAACTGGATGGCCGCCTGCGGCGAGCCCGGCGAGGATGCAGCGCTCTACGCCACCGTGAAGGCCGTGGGCATGGAGCTGTGCCCGGCGCTGGGCATTTCGATCCCGGTGGGCAAGGATTCGCTGTCCATGCGCACCCAGTGGAAGGATGACAGCGGTGCGAAGAAGGTCACCTCCCCCGTGAGCCTGATCGTCAGCGCCTTCGCCACGCTGGCCGACGTGCGCGGCACGCTCACGCCGCAGCTGGACGCGGCGCAGGACGACACCACGCTGGTGCTGATCGACCTGGGCCATGGCAAGGCCCGCATGGGCGGCAGCATCCTGGGCCAGGTGCTGGGCCAGAGCGGCGACGTGGCGCCCGACCTGGACGACGCGCAGGACCTGGTGCGCCTGGTCGATGCCGTGAACGCGCTGCGCGCCAAGGGCCAGATTCTGGCCTACCACGACCGCAGCGACGGCGGCCTGCTGGCCGCGGTGGCCGAGATGGCCTTCGCCGGCCATGTGGGCGTGGCGCTGAACGTCGATCTGCTCGTGACCGAGGGCGACGGCATCAGCGACAGCCGCATGGAGACGGGCGACGCCAAGAACTGGGCCTCGCAGGTGAGCGCGCGCCGCGAGGAGCTGACGCTCAAGGCGCTGTTCAACGAAGAGCTGGGCGTGGTGCTGCAGGTGCGCACCGCCGAGCGCAACGAGGTCATGCAGACCCTGCGCGAGCACGGCCTGTCCCGGTCCAGCCACTTCATCGGCAAGACGCGGCCTACCTCGTCCACCATGGACGCCGGCAAGGGCGAGCTGCAGGTGTGGCGCGATGCCAAGAACGTGTTCAGCGCCACCCTGTCCGACCTGCACCAGGTGTGGGACGCGGTGAGCTGGAAGATCACGCAGCAGCGCGACAACCCGGCCACGGCCGATGCCGAGCATGCCGCCGCAGGCGTGCCCAATGATCCGGGCCTGCACGTAGCGCTCACGTTCGATCCGGCCGAGGACGTGGCCGCGCCGTTCCTGAACCTCGCGCGGCCGAAGGTCGCCATCCTGCGCGAGCAGGGGGTCAACTCGCACATCGAGATGGCCTATGCCTTCACCGAGGCGGGCTTCGAGGCCTACGACGTGCACATGACCGATCTGCAGGCGGGCCGCGCGCAGCTGTCGGACTTTGCCGGCGTGGTCGCCTGCGGCGGCTTCAGCTACGGCGACACGCTGGGCGCGGGCATCGGCTGGGCGCGTTCGATCACGTTCAATCCAGTGCTGTCGGAGCAATTCCAGGGCTTCTTCGGCCGCAAGGACACTTTCGGCCTGGGTGTGTGCAACGGCTGCCAGATGTTCGCCGAGCTGGCCGACATCATTCCCGGCGCCGAGGCCTGGCCCCGCTTCACCACCAACCAGAGCGAGCGCTTCGAGGCGCGGCTGTCGCTGGTGGAGGTGCTGGAATCGCCCAGCCTGTTCTTCGCCGGCATGGCGGGCAGCCGCCTGCCGATCGCCGTGGCGCACGGCGAGGGCTACGCCAACTTCAAGTACCGCGGCGACCCGGCCCAGGCCATCGCCGCCATGCGGTATGTGGACCACCACGGCGCGGCCACCGAGCAGTACCCGTTCAACCCCAACGGCAGCGCGGGTGGCCTCACGGCGGTGACCACGGCCGATGGGCGCTTCACGGCCATGATGCCGCACGCCGAACGCGTGTTCCGCAACGTGCAGATGAGCTGGACCAGCGGCGACCGCAGCGCGCTGAGCCCGTGGATGCGCATCTGGCGCAACGCGCGCCGCTGGGTGGGATGAGGAAGGCCGAAGAGCCGGGAGCGCGCCCGGCGCGCTCCGGCGGCCTGTGTGCTCGTGTCGTCTTCGGCGTTCAGGTGCGGCGGTACACCAGCAGCCGGCCTTTGTAGGCGGGCGCATCGTCCAGCGCGGCACGGTCCAGCCGTTCTTCGCGCAGGCCGAAGCCCTGCGCGGCCATCTGCTTGCTGAAGGCGGCGCGGTTGCCCCGGTCCGGGTCCACGATCCAGACCTGGGCCGCGGGGCCCGCGTGCAGGCCGATGAAATGCGCGAGGCTGGCGCGGGCATCGCGTTCATACAGCAGGTCGCTGCCCATGATGAGGTCGAACAGCCCGTGCACCGGGCCGCCGTGCGCCTGCGCGAGCGGGCTCTCGTCCTGCTGCGGCGGGCCCAGCGCTTCGCCGCTGCCCCATTGGCCCTGTCGGTACTTCATGGTGCCCATGCCGTTCAGGCGCAGGTTCTCGCGCAGGAAGGTGCCGGCCAGCGGGTGGCAGTCGCTCGCGGTCACGTCGGCGCCTTGCCGGTGGCACACCAGGCTGGCCAGCGCCAGGCCGCAGCCCAGTTCCAGGATGCGCTCGCCCGCCTGCACGGGCCGCGCCGCCATGCGTGCGGCCAGTTGCGCGCCCGAGGGCCACAGCAGGCCGAAGAGGGGCCAGGCGGCGGAGGAGATGCCCAGGGTTTCGGCGTCGCCGAGGGGGTCGGAGAACTGCTGGCGGTCCAGCAGGGAGCGGATGACGAGGTCGTCGACGCCGGCGATGGCGATGTTTTCTTGCTTGGTCAGGTAGCCTGGCATGCGGCGGGAGCGAGAGCCCGCGTGCAGGACCCCGATATCGGTGGGAAGGCCACCAGTATGCGCCTTGCACCGACACGGACCCATCGCAGGGCGTTGCTATAGTGGGCGCCGCCTGGGCGACGGGCGCCAGGCTTTTCGGCCGGCATGCCCGGCCCGCGCGGCGTTCCCGTGGCCTTGCAGCCTTTCGCCGCCGTGCCCGTGGACCCGCTCCCTCCCTCGATTTTTTAAGGATTCCCATGGCCGGTGCCAGCCTTTTGACGCTGCTCGACGATATCGCCACCGTTCTGGACGACGTGGCCCTGATGACCAAGGTCGCTGCCAAGAAGAGTGCCGCCATGGCCGATGACGTGTCCGTCATGACCAAGGTGGCGGCGCAGAAAACCGCCGGCGTGCTGGGCGACGATCTGGCGCTCAATGCCCAGCAGGTCACGGGCGTGCGCGCCGATCGCGAGATTCCCGTGGTCTGGGCGGTGGCCAAGGGCTCGCTCGTCAACAAGGCCATCCTGGTGCCGGCCGCGCTGCTGATCAGCGCCTTCATTCCCTGGGCGGTGACGCCGCTGCTCATGGTGGGCGGCGCGTTCCTGTGCTTCGAGGGTGCGGAGAAGCTGGCGCACCGGTTCCTGCCCCACGGCGATGCCCCCAAGGAAGAGGCGGGCCGCGAGGCGCATGCCCTGGCCAACGCCAACCCGGCGGTGGACATCGCCGCCTTCGAGAAGGACAAGGTCAAGGGCGCGGTGCGCACCGACTTCATCCTGTCCGCCGAGATCATCGCCATCACGCTGGGCACGGTCGCCAGCGCCCCGTTCGGGCAGCAGGTGGCCGTGCTGGCCGGCATCGCGCTCATCATGACAGTGGGCGTGTACGGCCTGGTGGCCGGCATCGTCAAGCTGGACGACCTGGGCCTGTGGCTCACCCGCAAGACGGGTCGCGCCGCACAGGCGCTGGGCCGCGGCATCGTGGCCGCCGCGCCCTGGCTCATGAAGGTGCTCTCGGTCGCCGGCACGGCAGCCATGTTCCTCGTGGGCGGCGGCATTCTGGTGCATGGCGTGCCCGTCGTCCACCACGCGGTCGAGGGCCTGGCCACATCGGCGGCCCAGTGGCCGGCGGGCGGCCTGTGGCGCGTGCTGGTGCCCAACCTGCTCAATGCGGTGGTGGGCATCGTGGCCGGTGCCGCAGTGCTGGCGGTAGTCACGCTGGTGCAGCGCATGCGGGGCAAGGGCGCGCACTGAGAGCGGGGAGGAGGGCGCTTTGCGGCCCTCGTGGCGCTGCGGCACAACCTGCCGGCGGTTTGATCCATGGCAAGGCCGCCCGGGCCGTTTGCCGGCCCAATGCATGCACGGGGGTCGTCCCCGTTCAACGCATCGAGTTTCCGTATGAAAAAAAACCTGCTGGCCCTGGCCGTGCTGTGCGCATTGACCTCCGGCGCCGCCTTCGCGCAAACGGCGGAAGGCCCCTGGCTCGTTCGTGCGCGTGCCGTGAACCTGGATTCCTCCAACAAGGACAGCACCGGCCTGGGCCTGTCGATCAACGACAAGACGCTGCCTGAAGTCGACATCTCCTATTTCTTCAACCGCAACATCGCCGCCGAGCTGGTGCTGACCGTGCCCCAGAAGCAGCGGCTGTCCTCCAGCGCCCTGAACGCGCAGATCGGCACGCTCAAGCACCTGCCGCCTTCGCTGATGCTGCAGTACCACTTCGACACCGCGGGCTTTCGTCCCTACGTGGGCGCTGGCGTGAACTACACGCGGTTTTCCAGCGTGCGCCTGCCCGCTGGTGTGAGCATCGACAAGAGCAGCTGGGGCGGCGCCCTGCAGGTCGGCGTGGACATTCCCCTCACCAAGAACCTGGTGCTGAACTTCGACGTGAAGAAGGTCTACATCCAGACCGACGTGTTCGCAGCCGGTGCCAAGCTGGGCACCTTCAAGATCGATCCCGTGCTGGCCGGCGTGGGCCTGGGTTGGCGGTTCTGACCGTGGGCCGCGGGTGCGGCCACTGACAGACTGGTGGGGAAAGCCGGCGCGTGGCGCCGGCTTTTTTCATGGGGCCGTGCCGGCACCGAACGGCCCCGAGCCGCCCGCATGCCCCCACATGCGCCGCCACAGCGCGGCGAGGGCCGTGCCGATGTCCGGGCGCTGTCCGCGCAGCGCCACCTCGGGCTGGCCGGCATCCAGCTGCGCGGGCGTGCCGAGATCGAACTGGAAGCTGTAGTCGGGCTCCTGTCCCAGGCGCAGATCGGTCAGGAAGACGCGGCCGTCCCGCGAACGCATGCGATAGAAGCCGTGGCTGAAGCGCGCCACCCGCTGTACGTCCGGCACGGTCCCGTAGCGCTGGATCAGCGGGGCCCCGCGCTCGTGCACCGTCCATTGCATAGGCCTGTTGCCGTCGGCCAGGGCATAGAAGCCTTCGGCATATTGGGTGGGCGTGACCGCCACCACGCGCCACAGCAGGGTGTTGAACGGGGTGGGTGTCACCAGCACCGTCTGCACCGGCAGGCCCTGCATGCGCAGCGAGGCCATCGCCACGCCGGTGACGTGCTGCTGCACGCCCACGCTCCACGCCAGGTAGAGCGTGCTGAGCACCAGGCCCCAGCGGTTCCAGCGGGCCCCGACCGGCGGGCCGCTCGCCAGCGCGGCGACCACGCCGACGATCAGCGGCACGGTGTACAGCGGGTCGATGATGAAGATGCTGCCCACCCCGTACGGGTGGCTGGTGAACGGCTTCCACAACTGGGTGCCGTACACCGTCATGCCATCCAGCAGCGGGTGGGTGACGAGCGCGAGCCACATCGCCAGCCACCACCTTCGCCAGCCGGCCTGCTCGCCATGCAGGCGCGCCACCAGCGCGCCCAGGGGCAGCGAAAACAGGCTGAGGTACAGCAGGGCATGGCTTTCCGCCCGGTGCTCGACCATGTTGGCAATGGCATTGCCGTGGTCGATGAAGGCGTCCAGGTCGGGCAGCGTGCCCGCCACCGCACCCCACAGCGCGGCTTTCCAGGGGGCGGTGCGCCGGCCCATCACGGCGAGGGAAACGGCGGAACCAAGGGCGATCTGGGTCAGGGAATCCATGGCAGCGAAGCAGGCCGTGGTAGCCGGCCGGTGGTGTCGATCGGCGGAGTGTGGCGCAGCCGCGCGGGCGCGCCATGGGGCCTGCGAAAAAAACCGTGCGGTGGCGGGGATGATGGTCATGCGTGTCCCGTAAAGCGCAGCCGATGCGCTGCCGGATGGCGCTGATGGATTTGCGGACGTGTCCTACATCCGGGTGGCGGGGCGTCTGTAATGCTCTGTTACATGGCCGTCTCAGGTTGCCGGAGAGCGATTGGAGGCGGCCATGCGTTGCAGCCGCGCCGCCCCCGGTGCGCCGCGATCCGACAGACCCAGCCCCCGAGCGACATGCAGAACACACCGCACCACGACATCCTCCAGGGGTTGGCCCGCCGTCCCGCGTGCATTTCCCCCAAGTATTTCTACGACCAGCGGGGCTCCCAGCTGTTCGAGGAAATCACCCGATTGCCCGAGTACTACCCCACCCGCACCGAGCACGCGCTCATGCGGACGCACGGCGACGACATCGCCCGCGCCGTGGGGCAGGGCGGCACCGTCATCGAACTGGGCGCGGGCAACTGCGAGAAGGCGCGCACGCTGTGCCGCCTGCTGCAGCCCGAGCGGTTCGTGGGCGTGGACATCTCGGCGGACTTCCTGCGCGAGGGCGTGGCCCGCCTGTGCAGCGACCTGCCCGCACTGCAGGCCCATGCGGTGGCGGGCGATCTGACCCGCCCCATCCAGCTGCCCCCGGACATTCCCCGTGCACGCCGCGTGGTGTTTTACCCTGGCTCGTCGATCGGCAATTTCGACCCACCCCAGGCGTTGGAGCTGCTGTCACGCATGCGCTCGCTGGTCGATGACGATGGCGCGCTGCTGATCGGCATCGATCTGCCCAAGGATGTGGATGTGCTGCAGGCGGCCTACGACGATGCCGCCGGCGTCACGGCCGCGTTCAACCGCAATGTGCTGGCCCATGTGAACCGGCTCATCGGCAGCGATTTCACGCCCGAGGCGTGGGAGCACCGGGCGTTCTTCAACGGGGAGCAGTCGCGCATCGAAATGCACCTGGAGGCCCGCGAAGGTGTGCAGGTGCGCTGGCCTGGCGGAGGCCGCGACTTTGCCGCGGGCGAGCGCATTCACACCGAGAACAGCTACAAATACAGCCTCACGGCCTTCCAGGCGCTGCTGGCGCGCGCGGGCTTTTCGCGCGCTCAGGCCTGGACGGACGAGCGGGGCTGGTTCGCCGTGGTGCATGCCCAGCCATGAACTTCGCCACCCGCATTCCCCACCCCGTCGCACCCTGCACGCTGAGCGTGCGCTACGCCGAGGTGCGCCGCGCCTCCATGGCCCTGGCGCTGCCGCTGTCCGACGAGGATTGCTGCGCGCAATCCATGCCCGACGCCAGCCCGGTGAAATGGCACCTGGCGCACACCACCTGGTTCTTCGAGACCTTCATCCTGGAGCCGAACGAGCCCGGCTTCGCGCCGTTCCATCCCGCCTTCCGGGTGATCTTCAATTCCTACTACAACGGCGTGGGCGACAAGCACCCGCGGCCGCAGCGCGGCCTGCTCACCCGGCCCGCACTGCCGCAGGTGCTGGCCTACCGGGCCGACGTGGACAGCCGCATGTCGCGCCTGATGGCCGAGCGGCCGGACGATGCCGCGCTGGCGGCCCTGGTCGAACTGGGGCTGCAGCACGAGCAGCAGCACCAGGAACTGATCCTCACCGACGTCAAGCACCTGCTGTCGTGCAGCCCGTTGTGGCCGGCCTACCGCCTGCCGGGGCACGCGCAGGCGCAGCCGCAGCAGCAGGCCCAGCCTTTGCCGGCCGGCGGCGTCCCGCTGGCCTGGCAGCCCTTTGCCGGTGGCGTGTGCGAGATCGGCCATCCGGGCGGGGACCGGGGCGGCTTCGCCTTCGACAACGAGGGGCCGCGCCACCGCGTGTACCTGCAGCCGTTCGAGCTGGCCAACCGGCCGGTGACCACCGCCGAATACCTGGCGTTCGTCGAGGACGGCGGCTACCAGGAATCCGCCCACTGGCTGGCCGAGGGCTGGGACTGGGTGCGGGCGCAGCAGCTGTCGCACCCCATCTACTGGCAACGCCAGGGCGTGGCCTGGTACGAGTTCACGCTGGCCGGACCGCGTCCGCTCCAACCCCACGCACCCGCGGTGCACCTGTCGTATTACGAGGCCGACGCCTATGCACGCTGGGCCGGTGCGCGCCTGCCCACCGAGGCCGAATGGGAGGTGGCGGCCACCTCCCAGGCCGTGCAGGGCGTGCAGGGGGCGAACGCTGCCAGCGGCCACTTTGCCGACAGCGGCACGTTGCACCCGCGGCCGGCCTCTGATGCCGGGCGGGGCCTGGTGCAAATGTTCGGCGACGTGTGGGAGTGGACGCAGTCCAGCTACGCTGCCTACCCCGGTTTCCGCGTGGCCGAGGGCGCAGTGGGCGAGTACAACGGCAAGTTCATGGTCAACCAATACGTGCTGCGCGGCGGCTCGTGCGCGACGCCCGCCGGGCATGTGCGGGCGACGTACCGCAACTTCTTTCCCGCCACCGCGCGCTGGCAGTTCTCGGGGCTGCGGCTGGCGCGGGATCTGTGACGGGATTGATTTGCTATTGAATTAATAGCGAAATGCCCTAGTGCTGATTGCTCTGGAGGCCCAAAAGACCATGGATCGCGTGGGGGCGGCCGCAGTCCGCCGCCCCGACCGTGCGGCGGTCACACCGCCTGCAGCGCCTGCGCCAGGTCGGCCTGCAGGTCTTCGATGTGCTCGATCCCCACGGACAGCCGCACCATGCCTTCCGTGACCCCGGCCTTGGCCAGCTCGCCGGCATCGAGCTGGCGGTGCGTGGTCGACGCGGGGTGCGTGGCCAGCGAGCGGGCGTCGCCGATGTTCACCAGGCGCGTGAAGAGCTGCAGCGCATCCAGGAAGCGCGCACCTGCCGCACGTGGGTCCGTGCCTTCTTCCGAACGCAGGCTGAACGACAGGATGCCCGACGCCCGCCCGCCCAGCTGGCGCTGCACCAGCGCGTGGTCCGGGTGGTCCGGCAGGCCGGCGTAGCGCACCCACTCCACCTTGGGATGGCCTTGCAGCGAGCGCGCAATGGCCAGCGTGTTCTCGCAGATGCGGTCCATGCGCAGCGCGAGCGTCTCGATGCCCTGCAGGATCAGGAACGCGTTCTGCGGGGCCAGCGCCGCGCCGGTGTTGCGCAGTGGCACCACGCGCGCGCGGCCGATGAAGGCCGCCTCACCCAGCGCCTCGGTGTAGACCACGCCGTGGTAGCTCACATCGGGCTCGTTCAGGCGGGGAAAGCGCGCCTTGTGCTTCGCCCAGGGGAACTTGCCGCTGTCCACGATGGCGCCGCCCACGCTGTTGCCGTGGCCGCCCAGGTACTTGGTGAGCGAATGCACCACGATGTCGGCGCCGTGTTCGATGGGGCGCAGCAGATAGGGGCTGGGCACCGTGTTGTCCACGATGAGCGGCACGCCATGGTCGTGCGCCACCCGGGCCAGGGCCGCGATGTCGGTCACGTTGCCCAGCGGGTTGCCGATGGATTCGATGAAGATGGCTTTGGTGCGTGCGTCGATGTGCTGCGCGAAGCTGGCCGGGTCGCGCGGATCGGCGAACCGCGTGGTAATGCCCTGCTGCGGCAGCGTGTGGGCGAAGAGGTTGTAGGTGCCGCCGTAGAGCGTGCTGGCCGAGACGATGTTGTCGCCGGCTTCGGCGATGGTCTGGATCGCGTAGGTGATGGCTGCCATGCCCGAGGCCACGGCCAGCGCGGCGATGCCGCCCTCCAGCGCCGCGACGCGCTTTTCCAGCACGTCGTTGGTCGGATTCATGATGCGCGTGTAGATGTTGCCCTGCACCTTGAGGTCGAACAGGTCGGCGCCGTGCTGGGCGCTGTCGAAGGCATAGGCCACCGTCTGGTAGATGGGCACGGCCACCGCCTTGGTGGTGGGGTCGGGCGACTGTCCGGCATGGACGGCGAGGGTTTCGATCCGCATGGGTTGCTGTCTCTTTCTGGGGTGACGGGAACAGGGTGCGTGAAGCGCAGGCAAGGCCTGCGCAACGCAGTGCGGGCCATTCTTGCACCGTGTGCCCGGCGGCCGAACAACGCATTGGCTATGTGCTTATTTCGGCCAACAAAAGGGTGTCAGCGTTCGCATGGCGGGCACAGTTTTGAGTTCGGGCAGCCACCGTATGCGAAACGCGTCCGGTACTCTGGAATTATTTTCACCATAAGCATGGCAGGCAAAAACCGATTCCTGACGAAAGGTCGGCAAGGGGCCGATATGGGTAATGGTTTGGACTGTGTGGTTATGCGGTTGACGTTGGAGTCAATGCCAGATCAGCATGGTTGACCCTTGACATTCGGCGGTCGTTAATCCGATCAGATAACCTGAAAAAGTCATTTCATCTTGAAACAAAAAATACGCATAGAAAATACTTATTACCTCTTTTGAAAAGGCGATAGATCGCTATCATCCGCGCCTCTAAATCAAGAGAGGGAGCGGTCCAAAGACCGTCAGCCAATGACACGCCGCGTCACGATCCAAACGCCATTGGGAGAACAGCTGCAGTTTCGCCGCTTGCAGGGCAAGGAATCCTTGAGCGAGCTGTTTGTATTGGATGTGGATCTGCTGAGCGAGAGCAAGTCCCTCGACCCCAAGGCGTTGCTGGGCAAGCACGCCACGGTGGAGGTGGAGACCGAAGGCGGCGGCCGGCGCTACCTGGACGGCATCGTCACCCGCTTCGGCCTGCAAGGCGAAGACCACCGGTATTACTCTTACCGCCTGCGCCTGCAGCCCTGGCTGTGGCTGGCCACGCGCAAGAGCGACTTCAAGATATTCCAGAACAAGACCGTCCCCCGACATCATCAAGAGGTGCTCGGCAAATACGGCCACCCCCCTGCAAAAGCGGCTCACGCGGGCGTATCGCAGCTGGGACTACTGCGTGCAGTACGGCGAGACCGA
>NZ_BAAJYS010000057.1:0-17911 GCF_057543315.1 Acidovorax sp. KPB24-07 | reverse complement strand
TCACGCCGTCGGACACCAGGCGCAGCATGCGCTCGGCGATCAGCGCGGGCGTCGTGCAGCACGGCGCCCTTTTCGCGGCGCGACACCAGCGTGCCGGCCGGGGTGTAGGCGCGGTCGGCAAAGGCTTCGGCCACCACGCGCAGGCCGGCGTCGCGCGCCCAGCCGATCAGCGGCGAGCCGGCCAGCGCCACCAGCACCAGGCGGTCGTCGATCTCGCGCAGGGCGGTGATCACGTCGCGCGCCTGGCGGGCGTCGTGGGCGATGGTGTTGTAGAGCGCGCCGTGGGGCTTCACGTAGCGCACTTCGGTGCCGGCGGCCTTGGCCAGGCCCTGCAGCGCGCCGATCTGGTAGATCACGTCGGCCACGAGGTCGGCGCTTTCCACGTCCATGTTGCGGCGACCGAAACCGACCAGATCGCGATAGGCCACGTGCGCCCCCACCACCACGCCGCGGGCCTGGGCCTCGCGCAGCGTGCGCAGGATGCCGGCGGCATCGCCGGCGTGGAAGCCGCAGGCCACGTTGGCGCTGCTCACGATGCCCAGCATGGCCGCGTCATCGCCCATGCGCCATGCGCCGAGGCTCTCGCCCAGGTCGCTGTTCAGATCCATTTTCATCGTCGTTCTCCTGGCGGTCGGTGCCGCCGATATCTCAAACCCGCGGAGCGCTGCGCGCAGCGCCCCGTCTATATGACCATGCCGGTCAATGCAATTGCCCGGCGGTTTCGCGAACGTCCTCGCGCACGGCCAGCGCCGTGCGGATGACGGCGCGCAGGGCCTGTGCCTGCGTGTCCAGCGCCACGCTGGGCGCGCCGCCACCCACGCGCGCGGCCTGCTCGGGCAGGTACGGCACATGGATGAAGCCGCCGCGCGCAGGCGCCGCAGTGCCCGGCAGCGTGGTGGCACCCGCGGCCTGCTGCGCCAGGCGGTGCATCAGCGCGTAGAAGATGTGGTTGCACACGAAGGTGCCCGCGGTGTTGGACACCGCGGCCGGCAGCCCTTCGGCGCGCAGGTCGCGCACGATCGCTTTGATGGGCAGCGTGGAAAAGTACGCCGCCGGGGCGCCCGGCACCACGGCGGTGTCCACCGGCTGCTGCCCGGCGTTGTCGGCGATGCGCGCATCGTCCAGGTTGATGGCCACGCGCTCCAGCGACACCTCGGCGCGGCCACCGGCCAGGCCCAGGCAGATCACCAGCGAGGGCCGCCACTGCGCCAGCGCCGCGTCGAGCGCCTGCGCGGCCTTGCCGAACACGCAGGGCAGCTGCACGGAGCGCACCGTGGCGCCCCCCATGCTGCCAGCCGTCGAGCGCCCGCGCCACCTCCCACGAGGGGTTGACCGGATCGCGCTCGAAGGGCTCGAAGCCGGTGAGCAGCACAGTGTGGGGGGCGGCGTCGGACACGGGCGGCCTTTCTTCGGACTATCGGAACATCAGGAAGTACATCAGGAACACGTTGCAGGTGAGCAGCGCGAGGGCCGTCGGCACCTGTGCGCGGATCACCGCATTCTTGTCCGGAAGCTCCAGCAGCGCGGCGGGCACGATGTTGAAGTTGGCGGCCATCGGGGTCAGCAGCGTGCCGCAGTAGCCCGAGAGCATGCCGATCGCGGCCATCACGGCGGGGTCGCCGTGGTACACGCCCAGCAGGATCGGCACACCCACGCCGCCCGTCATGACGGGGAAGGCGGCGAAGCCGTTGCCCATGATGATGGTGAACAGCGCCATGCCGATCACGTACACGGCACAGGCCACGAAGCGGATGTCCATGTTGATGTAGCTGGTGGTGATGTACGCCACGGCCTTGCCCACGCCGGCATCGGAGAACACCAGGCCGAGCATGCCCAGCATCTGCGGCAGCACCAGGGCCCAGCCCAGCGCGTCGGTCAGGCGGCGCGATTCGCGCAGGCCCTGCACGGGGCTCTCGCGGGTCAGCCAGCAGGCCAGCGCCAGCGACAGCACGCAGCCCACGCCCAGGCTCACCAGGGTGGTGTTCTTGGGGTCGATCAGCGGCACGCCGCCCACGGTCAGGTGCTTGGCCGACAGCGTACCGATCATCGTAATGAGCGGAATCGCCAGCGCGGGAATGAACAGGCGGTTGCCCAGGCGCTTGGCGCTGGTCTGGTACTCGGCCGGGGTGCGGGGGGTGTGCTTGCCCGCGCCCACGCCGCCGAAGCCGGCGATGAGCGCCATCACCACGGCGCCGGCGCCCACCCAGATGGGCGGCAGCAGGTCGCCGATGAGGAAGACCAGGGAATACAGGGCCCAGAACAGTCCGCTGGAAAAGCGCTTGGGGTTGTCACGGTCGGCCACGGTCATCACCGCGGTGATGGCCAGGATGGCGCCGACGAGGTAGTACAGGTGTTGGATGGTCAGTGTCATGTTCATGCTCCCTTGGCGCTGGAGAGGGTGCCGTCGCCATTGCCATTGCCGTTGCCATTGCGGGCAGCGGTTTCGGCGGCGTGCGCGGCCAGTTCACGGGCCAGCACGCCGTCCAGGCGGTGCAGGCGCCAGGCGTGGATGGCGAACGCGCAGATCGCGGTCGGAATGCCCCACAGCGCGATGTGGATCGGTTCGACGTCGATGCCGGCCTCGTGCAGGAAGGTGGACATCAGCACGATGGCACCGAAGGCCACGAAGATGTCTTCGCCGAAGAACAGGCCCACGTTGTCGGTGGCCGCCGAGAAGGCGCGCAGCTTGTGCCGGATGCGGTCGGGCAGCTTGCCGTAGCGCGCCTCGGTGGCGCCTTCGGCCATGGGGGCAAGCAGCGGGCGCACCATCTGGGGGTGGCCGCCCAGGCTGGTCAGGCCGATGGCGGCCGTGATCTGGCGGGCGCCCAGGTACACGATGAGCAGGCGGCCGGCAGTGGCCGATTTGATGCTGCTGATCCAGTTCTGCGCATGCTGGCGCAGGCCGTGGCGCTCCAGCAACCCGATCACCGCCAGGGGCAGCAGGATGATGAGCGGCAGGTTGCGCGTCTTGATGAAGCCGGTGCCGATGGTGGCCAGGATCTTGTCGATCGGAAATCCGGCGGCAAACGCCGTCGCGATGGCCGTGACGATCACCACCAGCATCGGGTTGAACCGCAGGATGAACCCCACGATGATGACCGCCACCCCGATGAGCGGCCACAGATTGACTACGTTTTGCATCTTGAACTTCCTTGAATACGTACAGCCCTGGCCGGTCCGGTGGTCGCGTGCGCCTCGCCGCCATTGGCGAAGAAGTGCGGACAACCGTAGGGCCCCACTGCCAGCCTGGCAGCGCGCGGGCAATGGGAGGTTGCTGCCCGAGCGCGGTCTGGACCGGCACGGCATACAACGCAAATTGCATGCCAATCCATGAACAACAAACCGGGGATCAACCCTTGAAAAACTTCAAGTTGTTGAACAATCGATGCACCTTGAAGAGACAACAAGCACCAATTTGTTTCACGATTGATCGATTTTGCCCAACAACAGGGCGGGCGACCGATCCGGACAAACCCTAGGAAAAGCGGTTAGAAAGCGGTATTCCACAGGGTGGATTCTTGCGAAGCAGGCCGATCTGCTACAAAGTGCGGAACCCCGATCCCGGCCTGCGCACGCCGTGCCGCACGCCCACCCCGAACCGCCAGGCATGACCATCGAAACCCCCACGAACGCCCAGACCCTGAACGAACGCACGGCGGAGCTGATCCGCCAGAAGATCGTGAAGGGCGAGTTCTCGCCCGGCCAGCGGCTGTCCGAGGCCGCCTTGAGCGAAAGCCTGGAGATTTCGCGCAACACCCTGCGCGAGGTCTTTCGCCTGCTGACCAAGGAAGGCCTGGTCAAGTACGAGCCCAACCGCGGCGTCTCGGTGGCCATCCCGAGCATCGCCTCGATCATCGACATCTACCGCGTGCGCCGGCTCATCGAGTGCCAGGCCATTGCCCAGGCCTACCCGCGCCACCCCGCCAAGAAGCACCTGCGCGAGGCGGTGGATTCGGCGGTGCGCTGCCGCGAGGCGGCCGACTGGCAGGGCGTGGGCACGGCCAATATGGAGTTCCACATGGCCATCGTGGAGCTGGCCGACAGCGAGCGCCTGAACGTGATGTTCTCGCACATCCTGGCCGAACTGCGGCTGGCCTTCGGGCTGCTGAACGACCCCGAGTTCCTGCACGCGCCGTACGTGGACATGAACGTGAAGATCGTCGATCTGTTCGAGGCGGGCAAACTGCGCGAGGCCTCGGACCAGCTCAACGAGTACCTCGTGCATTCGGAGCGCATCGTGCTGGCGGTGTATGCCCGGCGCATCTCCGACACCCCGGAGCGCTGAACCGCCCCGGCCTTTTTTCCAGAGCCCCTTTTTCGTCCCCCTCCCCTTTCCCCTTGCACACCATGAGCGCACAAACCCCCTCCATCGTCTACGGCACCGAAGACCTGCTGATCAGCCTCTGCAACTCGGTGACCCGGGTGCTCAGCGTGGCCACGCAGAGCCCCATCCACTACTCCGGCATGGTCCAGCGCATCACCAAGACCTGCCTGCGCCCCGACATCGGCTGCTTCGTGCTGTTCGACGGCGGGTTCTCGGGCCTGGTGATCATCAATTTCTCGAAGGAAGCGGCGATGGAGCTCTACCAGAGCTACCTGCTGAGCATGGGCATGTCCAAGGACGACCTGGCCAGCTCCTACACCTCGGACGAGGTGTCGAACGTGATGGGCGAGCTGATGAACCAGGTGGTGGGCGACTTCACCGGCAAGGTGCGCCGCGAGCTGCAGACCCACATCACGCAGAACCAGCCCAAGATGCTGGCGCTGAACAAGCAGGTGATGCTGAGCGTGGACGCCAACCTGGACAAGCCCGAGGCGCGCCGCGTGACCTTCTACACGGCCAGCAATCACATCTTCTATCTGGAGCTGGCGATCGACCGCACCGAGTTCATCAAGCTCGTCGATTTCGAGCCGCAGGAAGCCCCCGATCCCGACGCGCTGATCGCCCAGGCCGGTGAGCCCAAGGCCGCGGCCCCGGTGCCGGCCGCCGCGTCGTCCAGCGACACGGACGACCTGCTCAAGTCGCTGGGCATGTGACGGCGGGGCGGGCCGATGCGGTGGCGGGCCACGAAGGCACCGCCACTGAGACGCTATTTAATTAATAGCAATACGCCCTAGTGGAAATTGCGCTGAAGGCCTTTTCCGCCCCAAGCCTTGCCACAGCGTTGCGCGCCGGCATCACCCGGTTCGCGCCGCCCGTGACCGCGCGCGGCCGCCGGCGCACAATGCGCCGACCCTTCACTGCCCCCGCACTCCGCAATGACCTCCCTTCCGGCGCCCGGACACGCGCCCGCTGCCCGCGGCTTCGCCGCCCGATCCGCCCTGATGATCGCCGCGCTGGGGGTGGTGTTCGGCGACATCGGCACCTCGCCGCTCTACGCCTTCAAGGAATGCCTGAACCCCGAGCACGGCGTGGCGCTGGACCGCGCCGCGGTGCTGGGCCTGCTGTCGCTGGTGCTGTGGGGCCTGATGCTGGTGGTCACCCTCAAGTACGTGGTGTTCGTGCTGCGCGCAGACCACGACGGAGAAGGCGGCATCCTGGCACTGCAGGGCCTGGCCGCGCAGGCGCTGGAGCGCGGCGGCGCCCGCCCGTGGGCGTGGAAGGCCGTCGCCGGGCTGGGCCTGGTCGGCGCGGCCATGTTCTATGGCGACAGCCTCATCACGCCTGCCATCTCGGTGCTGTCGGCGGTCGAGGGGCTGGAGGTGGCCACGCCGGTGTTCAAGCCTTACGTGGTGCCCATCACGCTGCTGGTGCTGATCGGCCTGTTCCTCGTGCAGCGCCGGGGCACCGAATCGGTGGGCCGCGTGTTCGGGCCGGTGATGGTGCTGTGGTTCGGCGTGCTGGCGGTGTCCGGCCTCTGGCAGATCACGCAGAACCCGCACGTGCTGGAGGCCATCGACCCGCGCTGGGCGGTGCAGTTCCTGGCCACGCACCCGGCGCAGTCGCTGGCGGTACTGGGCGCGGTGTTCCTCGCGTTCACGGGTGGCGAGGCGCTGTATGCCGACATGGGCCATTTCGGCGCCACGCCCATCCGGCTGGCGTGGCTGTTCATCGCGCTGCCGTCGCTGGTGCTCAACTATTTCGGCCAGGGCGCGCTGGTGCTGGCCAACCCCGCGGCCATCGACAACCCGTTCTTCCGGCTCTTCCCCCCCTGGGCCACCGTGCCCGTGGTGGTGCTGGCCGCCTGCGCCACCGTCATCGCCTCGCAGGCGGTGATCTCGGGCGCGTTCTCCATGACGGCGCACGCCATCCGCATGGGCTACCTGCCGCGCATGCGCATCGTGCAGACCTCGGGCACCGCCATCGGCCAGATCTACCTGCCCACGATGAACTGGCTGCTCATGGCCGGCGTGCTGCTGCTGGTGCTGGCCTTTCGCAGCTCCAGCGCGCTGTCGGCCGCCTACGGCATCGCGGTGTCGCTCACCATGCTCACCACCACCTTGCTGGCCGGCGTGGTCGCGCTGCGGCTGTGGCGCTGGAACCCGCTGGCCGTGGGCCTGGGCGTGGGCTGCTTCGCGCTGGTGGACGTGACCTTCATCGTGGCCAACAGCCTGAAGATCGCCGACGGCGGCTGGCTGACCCTGGCGGTGGCGGCGCTGGTCATGTTCGTCTTCACCACCTGGGCCAAGGGCCGGCGCGTGGCCGAGCAGGCGGCGGCGCAGGAGCGCATGCCGCTCGCCCCCTTCATCGAGGCCCTGGCGCACGGCATGCCGCACCGCGTGCGCGGCACCGCCGTGTTTGAAGCGGGGCGCGATATTTGCAGCGGCAAAACTGCGATAAATCAAAACTGAGGATTTTTCGCGTGGCGCAAGATATTTACGCAACAGGAATCCAACATTGCCGAGCGACTCACATTTGAGCCGCTCAATGCATTAGAGCCACCTCAAGCCCTTGCCGCCATGACGACCTTCTGGGGTACTCACTTTATGAGGACCCCGCCCCGCTACTCGGTCAGGCCGTTGAGCCATACGGCCAGGATATCCAACACGGCCGCCTCATCCTCATGACCAAGCGTGCCGGCTTCGGGATCGGCGAATAGGAGCCCACGACGCGGCATGTCTTCCGTGCCCCATTCGTGAAATGCAGCGTATGACTGGCCAAAGCCTACTCGCACGCTGCTGTCGTCGGCTTGGTGGGTCAGACTGTGCAGCATATCGCCAAGGCGATCCAGCAGCAGCCGGTTGCCGTTGTCCGGATAGGTTGCGAGCGTGGCCGGTGCCCAGGGCGCCCAAAATTTGCCCAGCGGATCGGTGCGCGTCTCAAACCTGTTGCTGACCCGCGTCTCCAGTTCCGTACCGATGCTTTCCAAGACAGGGCGCATGTCCCGCATGCGCGCGTACAGCGCGTGCAGGTCAGCGGTGAATGCGTCATCGTTGGTGGTGACTTCCAGCAATTCAATTCTCCGAGGTGGGCTTGAATGGGTTCCTCGGCCGCAGGGGAATGACTCGCAGATGCTCCGCCCTTCGCCGTGCGTCCTCCACGCTCATGCGGCCATCGAACACGTAGCCATCCCCGCGCGCTACGGCTACCAATGCGGCCCCCTCCAGCACGCTCACCGCAAACCCGATGATCTGGGACAGGCAGGCGGTTGACTTTCCCTGCGACTCAATGTCGGCGATGGATTCGCGGACAGATTTGATGTCTGCCCAGATGAGTGGATCGGCGCTGACTGTGCCGTGGATGGTGTTCATTCGACCTTCTTCCCAGCGCCGCCGTTGCCGGCCGTAGCGCGGTTGGTGTGGTTCATCGGGCAGGGAATGTCCTGCCGTTTGCGGGACCAGATATCAGTCCCGCTTTCCATGGTGCAAGTGGGTGCCTTGGGCGCTGCAGCATCGCGTGCGAACGGCAGCGTGATGGCCGCCCCGATCACGAGCCCGAACAGGAATTCAGGGATTGAAAACCGCATGCTTCTTACCTGTCACTATTGAATGGAAGCGCCGCGACTCTGCGCCAGCTCGCGCAGCGCATCCTGCAGCGATGCGGCCCCGCTCGCGCTGGTGTCCACCGGCCCGTACTTCTTGTTCTCCACCGTGATGTACACGTTCGTCACGCTGCCCGTTTGCCGGCTGGCATCGCTGGCCGTGGCGGTGCTGCCGGACTGCTGGGCCTGCTGCTTGGCTTCGGCATTGACCTTGTCGCGCGCCTGCTGCACCACGGCATCGGCAATCGCTTTGTTGATCTGATTCATGTCCGCGCCGCCGGTGCGCGACAGCACGCCCGCTGGCCGGTCGATCGCGGCGGCGAACTGGTCCACGATGCGCAGGGCCGCGGCTTCATCCAGGCCCGCCGACTTGGCCGTGTTGAACACCGAGGCGCGCGTGGCCACCGAGGCTTCCACCCGCTGGCCGGCCGTGTTCAGGCTGAACCCTTCCTTGTCCATGTTCCACTTTTCGCGGTACAGCTCCATCTCGCGTTCCTTGAGCTGATTGGACTTCTCCTGCGCTGCAATGGCGCGCTCCTGTGCAGCGTTCTCCCGCTCCAGCGCGGTAGTGGCTGCATCGCGCGCCCGTGCACTGCGCAGCGTGGCGTCGGTGTGCTTGTCGCGCGCATCCGTGCCGTTGCGCAGCATCGTGATTTCCGCCTGCAGCCGCACGACGCCGGCCGCTGCCGCCTCGGCCTCCAGCTTCTTGGCCTTGCCCAGTTCGATGCGGTTGCGCAGTTCCGCTTCCAACTCCGGGTTGGTTTCCTTGTTGGCATGCAGTTCCTTGAGCTTGGTCTCGGCCACGCGGATGGATGCCTCGGCCTCGTCGTTCATCGCCTTGGCCGTGGCCTGGACGATCTTGATCTCGATTTCCTTCTGTCGAATCTTGGAGTTCAGCACTGCCACTTCGTTGCCCGCCGCCCTGGCGGTCGCCTCATAGGCGCGCTCTTGCGCCATCTCCAGATTCAGCCCGGCCTGCGCCACGGTGTTCTTGGCCGCCAGCGCCTTGGCCTGCGCCTCGATCTGCGCGCTCGACAACTCCGCCGAGGCCGCCACCGCGCGCTGCGCCTGGTCGATCTTCTGCAGCACCTCGGCAGCGGCTTGCAGATTGCCCAGCGCCATCTGCTTTTCGTACTCGGCGCGCAGTTCCTTCACGCGGGTGACCTGGGCGGCCACGGCGGCGGCGGCATCGGTGGACGCCTTCGTTTGCTTCTGCCCTGCCGCTTCGGCATTCTTGCCTGCCGCCTCGATGCTGGCGGCCATGGCCTTGATGTCGGCATCGGCCTTGGCGCTGGCGGTCGCGGTCGCCTCGGTGGCCGTCATCAGGCCACTGAACCCGTTGCGGGCGATCTGCGCACCGGCGGCGGCGCGGTCCATCGCCAGGTTGGCCCGGCGCGCGAATTCGTCGCTGACCCCAGCCAGGCCGGCGAGGGCCTCGCGCATCTGGGCGGCATCGTCCAGCAGCTTTTGCTTGGCGCTGCCGATGGCGATCTTGGACAACGACTCCGACAGCGAGGCCACGCCCTTGACGACGAACGCGGCCATCTCTGTGAACGCAATGCCCAGGCCATAGATGTAGGCCAGCACCGTATTGGCGCCGGCTGTCATCACGCCGTAGGCCAACTGCACCGAGTTGCCCGCTGTGCTGGCGTAGTTGCCGATCTCGGTGAAGGCGGCACCCGCGCGGGTGGCAAAGTCCTGCATGCTGGTGGTGATCGCCTTGAAGTCGATCTGCGCCAGGAAGTCCCGGCCCCACTTGATCCCCGAGCGGAATGCCTCCGCGATGGACTCGCCGAACTTGGCAATCGTGCCATCGGACACCATGCCGCGAATCGCGCCGGCCAGCTCATTCACCGCATCTTTCAGCACTGGCAGCACGGGCGCGCCCAGCACGTTCTTGACCGTGTCCCAGGCGCTCGCCAGGCCGTTCATCGCGCCCGGCAGGTTGTCCTGCATGATCGCCGCCGTGCGTGCTGCGCTGCCCGCGGAATCCTCCAGCTTGGCGGTCAGTTCGGTGAGGGCGCCGATGCCCTGGTTCAGCAGCGCGCGAAACGGCGGGCCGGCCTCCATGCCGACCGCCAGGATGGCGCTGGCCCCGCGCGGCCCGGCCGCTGCCAGCTGCTGCAGCGCCTGCCCGAAGTTGTTCGTGGTGATCCCGATGGCGTTCAGGCTCTCGCGGAACTTGCTGGCCGGGTCGGCGAACTGGCTCAGGATGCTGTTGAGCGCCGTGCCCGCGCGGCTGGCGTCGATGCCGGCATCCGCGAACTTGCCGATGATGGCAACCGTGGATTCCAGGCTCAGGCCCAGGCTGTGCGCCACGGGCGCGGTATACGACAGCGCTTCGGCCAGGCCCTTGACGCTGGTGTTGGAGGCATTCGCGCCCTTGGCAAGCACGTCGGCCACGCGCCCAGCCTGGTCGAACGACAGGCCCATGCCCATCACCGCCTTGGTGACCACCTCGCTGGCCTGCGCCAGTTCGATGTCGCCGGCCTGGGCCAGGGACAGCACGGCGGGCAGCGTCGTGATGGCATCCTTGGCGCTCAGGCCCGCCTTGGCGAGGTTTTCCAGCGCGTTCGCGGCCTCGACGCTGGTGTATTTGGTGTTCGCGCCCGCGTCCTCGGCGGCTTGCTTGAGCGCCACCATTTCCTGCGCGCTCGCATCGGTCGCCGCCTTGACCCGCGAGAGCGCCGCCTCGAATTCCGCCGCCGACTTGACCGCCCCCGCGAACAACGTGACGCCGAAGAAGGCCGCCACGGCAGCGCCCAATGCCGCCACCTTGGCCTGCACGCTGCCCAGCATGCTGCTGGCTTCATCCTTGACCCGGATGAGGATTTCGATGGGCTTGAGGCTCATGCTTTCGCCTGGATAATCGACCGTACTACGCGGGCAAGCGCCGCGCCAATTCGCACTCGACCAGCTTGCCCGCAATCACCGCATGCAGCGCCCGCGCGCAGTGGTCGGTGGCCGTCCCCTTGGCGGCACGCCCGCTGCCATCGTTCGCGGGCTTGACGTAGTCACCCAATGCCAATGGCTCGGCGGCTTGCACCGGGTAGCTATAGCCCGTCACGCCCGAGAACGCCTCGCCCGGCTGCGCGGCGGTTTCGCTGATGCACTGCACATCCCGCACATCGGCCGTGCCCAGCGCATAGGCGCCGTCGTAGCCGATGAATCGATGTGCTTCCAACACTGCGGTGGCCACGACCGTGACCGCGTGTTGCTTGTCGAACTGGGGACCGCTGATGGGAGGTATCGGCATGCTGGTTTCCTTCAAAAAGGCAAGGGGTTCATCGGTTGGATCGAGTGCCTTCAGGCATCGCTGAAACACACAGCGAAGTCTTGCGCAGCGGTGCCGAACTTCACCTCGGCCAAGCCCTTGATGGCGGGCGGGTGGGCGCCCAGCCAGCCCACATGCCGCAGATACCAATGTCCCGGCATGGGGTTGGCGGGGGCATGCGGCGGGTAGAACGAGGCGCTGCGATTCTTGAAACGGCGAGCTTCCACGCCATCCGCGAAGGCCGGATCAACGTTGCCCGCTTGCATGAGCAGCCGGCCATCCTCCGTGGCGGTCAGCCCCTTCACCCAACCATAGGCCGGATGGTCGGTGTCGGGGTGGCCCAGCGTCAGGGGCGCTTCCTGGAGGGCCGGGTTGTATACCGTCGCCATGGCCTTGACGTCCGCGACCGAGAAGGCATGTGCGTTGCCCGCGTTGTCCACATGCGATCCTGCCCGGAAGATTTCGATGGGCTGGCTCTGCAGCGCACGTACGGCCGCAGAGACGGCAGGGCCAGGCAATGTCGCGCCCTCGCTGAAACTGGCTGCGTTATGGGGCAGGGTCACATGCTGCAGCGCTTCGGCGTAGCTCACGCGGTTGGCGCTGGCATGCGCCTTCGCAGCCGCGTCGATCTGCCGATCAACGGCGCTGGAATGGCTGATTTGCGGGCGCTGGAGCGCTGCGGCATCTTCTTGCGCGCCCAGCACCATGCGCAGCGCGGCCAGGTAGTCCACGCCATGCTGCGCGGCATAGCGCTTCGCCGCCGTGTCAATCTGGGCATCGGTCAAGGGCTCGGCGGTGGTGGTAACTGCAGCGCTGGCAGACGACGCGCCGGGCGGCGTTTCGGCGAAGGCCACCACATGGTTGAGGGCCTCGGAATAGCTCACGCGGTGGTCACGGGCATGGGCGATGGCGCGGGCGTTGATCTGGGCATCGGTCAGGTGGATGGAAGGCATGGCGATGGCTTCAAAGAATGGAAACGGTTTAAAAGCCCAGGAAGGCCGGCTAACGCTGGATGGCCCCGATGGGTCGGCCGAACGCTTTGGGATGATTTGGGAGCGGTTTCCGTGCGAAACGGACAGGGTCTGAGCCGCAGGGGAGGCTCCGCTATGCGATTTCCACACCCAGGGAGCGCAGGGCGGCTTTTTCCGCGACGATGGCGGGAGTCAGTTCCGCCAAGGTTCCGCGCGCCGTGTCCATCAGCAAGGTGGGATTGAATGTCATGGCGTGGTGCCTCACCGAGTCCAGCGAAAAAGCCGGCACCTGTAATCCGCTGCGCATCGACATTGCGTGGGTCTGGCCTTGCTCCATCAGCAAGTGGTTCAAGCACAGGAGCTGGTCGTGGAGCGTGCGCAACTTCTTCGCAGCTTCCACATACGCCGGACCCAGTGCTTCGGCGCGTGCGTTCAGCAATCGCCGCAGGAGTTGCGGGCGTTGTTCCTCCAACTGTTCCAGTTCGGTCGCGGCACGTCCCAGCTTGCGCATGAGACCTGCCACGGTCTGCTCGATGGCGGCCTGCGTGCCTTGTTCAGCGAGATCGCCGACGCGCTGCGCCAGGCCCTTGTCCAGCGCCGCGAGTTCAGCGGCCTTGTCCTGCCCGGTGGCGATGTCGGCCAGCAAGTCTTCGCGCTGGGTCTCCAGCGCGGCCACCTCGCCCGCTTGGACGCGTAGCGCGCCGGCCTTGGCTTGCTGGTCGGCGATGGCCTGCCGGAGTTGGGCGATGCTGGCGCGAGCGACGGACATCGCCTGTTGGTTTTCCAGCACCGTTTGCAGATGCATCGAGTAGGAGGTTTCGGTGGTCATGGATGAAAAGGTGTGGTGAGTGATGGTTTTGGAGGTCAGGCTTTGGCGCGTGATTTGCGATGTTCGGTTTCCAGTTGCCGCACGCGGGACTCGGTCAAGCCACACATGCCCGCCGCCGCCTTGTACGAGTAGCCCTTGCCCAGCAAGTCCAGAGCCTTGGCCGCATTGGTGTTGCTCGACACCAGATGTCCAACCGGGATGTAGGGCTGCGTGCCGCCCAGGTCCTTGGCAATGCCCTGAGCAAGGTGCAGGCAGAGTTCAGCCGCATCGGCCTGGACCTTCGGAGGACTTGCCAGCAACGTGCAGTAGAAGCTGTAGGCAAAGTCTTTCCAGACCTCCGGCCATTGCGGCGGCAGCACGGCTTCCAGCGGCGCGAGTTGCGCTTCGGACAGCTCTTGCAGCTTGGGTCTCAGGGGAATTTCTGGCATGGTGGGCAGCGGTTCGTTGAACTGCCTGCATGGTCCATTGACGGCCTACATTTCTTTCAATGGAGTACGTCAGTTTTATGTTTGACGCCACGCGCTTTTCACAAGCGGCCGGACTGGCACGTCCAGGCTGTCGCCGACTTTGGAAAGCCCTCGCGCAACGCCATTCCAAACAAACCCACGCACTGGGTCTGGTGCCTCAAGCCCCATGCGCAGAACAATGCACCCATCCCAACAACCACTGCATGAGAGGTGCACCATGAACCACAACATCCCCGCCGATCTGAGCCCCGAAACCGCTGCCTGGCTGCAGGCGCAAATGGTGATCCAGAACGCCCGCACCGCCGCCGTGCTGCGCGAGGAAATCACCAAGGTGGACGACTGGGCCAATGGCATCTTCGCTGCGTTGCGCGACGTGCTGGGCCACCAGTTGAAAGAGTCGCCCGAGATGGGCAAAGCGCTGGCAAAGACTTGGAGCCGCGCGGCGCGGGATTTCGACCGCATCCACGTGCATGGACTGCCGGCCAAGCCGCACGAGCCGCTGGAGTTGTTGGAGGCCCGGAAGATGTACTACCGGCTGTTTTCCCATGTGGGGTTCATGCCGAAGGTGGGGCGAGTGTAAAAATACGGACGTTCGGAGTTTTCTTATGGAAGAAATACCAAAAAACTCCGAACGTTCGGAGTTTGGGCTATCATTCGCCTAGGTGCTGAACACACCTTTGCTAGGCGGCCAACCGCGACCGTCATTCGTGGTTTTTTTGTGCCTGTACGTTTTGTATAGGCCGGGTAGCGCGCAGCTATAAAAGACCTTTCGGGGGAAATCTGCGGGCGGGCCTAGCACCGTGTTCAAGTACCCGGCCGCCTCTCTGAACAGGAGGCGAATTGAACGAAACGCTAGGAGGCCATCATGGCTGTCATCCATCTCCCGCGCTGCACCGCAGCGACCCCTGACCCGATCCAACTGCACGCCCAGGCCATGAACAGCCTGAGCCGTTGCCTGCTTGAACTGCGCGCGGCCCTGCCGTCCTACGCCCTCGCCCAGAATCTTCTGGAGGAGGCACGCGAGGCCCTGGAAACCCTCGCGGCAGTTGATGCCGGCTCGGTTCACTGAAAGGGGCGCACCATGTCTTACGAACTTTCGGAACAGGAATTTTGGAACCTGCAAGGCTGCATGCGGCAAGCAGGCTTGATGGAAGAACTGTGCAGCCATATTTCAGGCCAAGCCCCTCTCAATGTAGAAGGTCTGTACTTTTTCTTTCGTACCCAGAAAGCAGCATTGAGTGCCATTTTGGAGGCTGCGGATGAACGCAGCACCGCTCAACTGATGTTGAACCAATCTGTATCGACGCCTGCAATCCAAGGCGTTTCACCTGATCTTTTGGTACGCATCATGGATGCGTGCAGTGGTGCAGTCGTCGATGAAGCGTCGTTGGTCAGGCTTCACCAGGAGTTGTATGACGCCACCATTCTGAATGGTGAATCGGCTCCCTTGATAGCGTTGTATGCGGCCTTGCAACGGCAAGGCTATTCCGTGGGCCACACCATCATGAATGGTGTCGCGCAGGTGTCTATTACCTCGCCTTCCTCGAAAAAGGCGCCATCGTCGAAGCAACGCAAAGCACCCGCACGCAGGCGTGAAGGGCTGACGGCAAGCGCCTGACCCAAAACAGCCCGCCACGGTGTTCAATGCCCTGGCGGGCTGATTTTTTGCCCCTTACGATTCACTGCAACAACACCAAGGAAGGAATCACCATGACAGCAACACGTGGCCGCCCCCGCAAGCAAATTCCGACGCAACCTGCAATCCAAATCAATGAAGAAGCACTCGCATCAGCCGTGAATGCAGGACGCGAGTTAGCCCTTCTGAAAGAGGACTACACCAGCGAGCGCGACAACCTCAATCAACTGATTGGCCGCGTCCAGATGGGATTGGCAATTGGTGGGCTTGCCAATGCACTGAACCTGCAGTCGTTGAAGTCGATCAAGGAATCGAAGAGCTACAAATCGCTGGCAGGTCAAACGGGCGCTGATCGCAATGGGTTTCCTGTCGCCGACATTGGCACCTGGGATGGCTTCTGTCGCGCGCTTGGCTTTAGCCCCGACAAATTGGATGAGGATTTGAAAAACCTCGACGCCTTCGGCGAAGAGGCGTTGAGTAACCTAGCCGCCATTGGAGCCGGATACCGTGAACTTCGCCAGTATCGCAAGTTGCCCGAGGACAGCAAGCAGGCCCTGCTGGATGTTGCCAAGACTGGTGACAAGGAAGGTTTCGTGGAATTGGCTGAAGAGATCATTTCCAAACACGTCAAGGAAAAAGAGACTTTGACAAAGCAGTTGAATGAGGCCACGGAAACACTCGAAGCAAAGGATCGGCTGATCGCCAACAAGAACGAGCGCATCGATATGCTGGAAGAGCGCGCTGCCAAGCGCTTCAAACCGGTTCCCGGCAGCGAGGCGAAATCCGAAGAAGAGCAAATATTGATGGACGCCATCACCCAGGCTACGTTGCAACTGGAAGTGCCCTTGCGCCGCCTGTTTTTGGCGGTGGATGCCGCGTTGTCCGCATCGGCCAGTGAAGCGGCTGACCTCAAGGCCCGACAGGCAGTTGAATTTGCATGCCAACGGTTGGTGGACATAGCAAATGGCTTCCGGATTACTGTGGACTTGGAAAGCCAGCTAAATCCACCATGGATGAGTGAGGAAATGATCGAAGATATGGAAAACCGCATACGTGAGAATCGGGCCACCAATCCACGTGCTTTGTGAGGTGGATATGGCCCAACAGAAGCACTCCCGCAACTGGAAGCGCCTGCAGCCCACCAGCCTGCGCCACGCGCTGGAATTGTGCAAGGAACACGCCCGCGAGCGCCTCAATCGGTCCGTGGAGCGCATTGCCGATGAGATGGGCATCACCGACCATTGGACCGTGTACAAGTGGCTGCAAACGGGCCGCATCCCGGCCAATCTGATCCGCCCCTATGAATCGGCCTGCGGCATCGACTTCGTGACGCGCTGGATCGCCGCCAGCGCGGGCAAGATGCTGGTGGACATTCCCACCGGCCGGCGCTTGGCAGGCACCGACGTGGTGGCCCTGCACAACGGCTTCGGCGCGGCCCTGCAACTGCTCACCGACTTCTACGCCTCCAAGGCCGAGCCCGATGCCGTCATCGCGGCCCTGACGGCCCATCTGCAGGACGTTGCGTGGCACCGCGCCAACGTCGCCCAGTTCGCCACGCCTGAACTGGATTTTGCGGGGTAGGCAGGCGCCTGGCGCGCCTTCATCCCTGCGCCCCTCCCTAGGAATTCGCGGAGACGCACGGCGCACGCACGCTTGACGGCGCGCAGTCGTGACAATCTCATGGAGCCCTTCGCAACACTACGGGGGCACCATGCTCGACCACCCTTCCTCCTCGCTGCTCAAGAAAGCCGCAAGCACCCTCGATCTGCCTTACACGCAGTGGCCGTCCTACTACGACCAGTTGATCGCCATCCTCGACGCCACGGCCGCAACCGGCCTCGAAGGCACCACGCGCCTAACCCCAGCGCAGCGCGATGAGGTCAGGGCGATGAGGGACCGCCTGGACGAGAAGAAGCGGGCAGACATGGCGCCGGTACGCGGCGCGTCCGTGCCGCCCGGACCGTGAAGGTAGGCTAGGGGCGCCCAGGTGACTGCCGGCACCGGGCCAGCGCGGTGGCGAGGAGGTCGCCGGCCGCACCATCCTCGGCGCTCGATAAGTGAAGGCCGTTCATGGGACCAATTCGGGAAAGAAAGAAACACTGCGTGGTCTTACCACTCACAAAACGCGCACAGCCATGGGCAGCATTTCGACACCGATGAAGTTTCCGCCTGAGCAGTTGGCTTTCATTGAAGCCACCATCCGCCAGCATCACTATGCGCGACTGGATGAAACGTTGACCACGTTGAAGCTCGCCGGAATTGCTCTGTCAAGGTCAGGTTTGCATCGCTATGCAAAGCGCCTTGAGCGTCTGGACTGCGTGTGCCCGCCCCAGGTCAAAGGGACGCTGGTGGTGATCGTGAGCCGTGCGAGCGGGCGAACATGGACAGTGATGAGCGCCGCCAGCGGTGAGGCGATTGCACAGCAAGTCGCTACCCTCGACACGGTCAAATGAGGCTTTTACCAGGGGAAAGAGATTTGCAAAACTTATCCCCCTATCTGCCAATAAATCCCCACTAAATCCCAAAATATCGCGCCTCCCTCTCTTCTTTTATCTCACTCCCGTTCACGTGTTCATGACCGCCGACGCCGACAGCGTGCCGCACGCGCTGCTGCACAACCTCAAGCACAAACAAGGTGCTGCACGAGCAGAAACCTGTTCGTGACCGTGCGCAGCCACGAGGTCCCCTGGATCGGGCTGGACCGGCGGCTGCAGGTCGAACCCCTGGGCGGCGACTGCTGGCAGGTGATCGTGCACTACGGCTTCAAGAACGATCCCGACCTGCCCGGAGCCCTGGCGCTGATGCGCGGGGA